>LCCW01000001.1 GCA_000998185.1 Candidatus Kuenenbacteria bacterium GW2011_GWA2_42_15
CTCTTGAATTTTATGGGCAAAAATATCGCCGCCAAAGAAGGACATGAATTCGCCATAAAAATTATAGATCATATGCGCGATAAACTAATGACCTATCAACAAGAAACCGATCATCTTTACAACCTGGAGGCCACGCCTGGTGAAGGCACCACTTACCGTTTTGCCAAACACGACAAAAAGCAGTTTGCCGACATTGTTGTTGCCAATGAAAAAGCCCATCAGGAAAGAGGAGCCGCGCCTTATTATACCAACTCCACTCAATTGCCAGTAACCTTTGGAGATGATATTTTTGACGCCCTTGATTTGCAGGACGACCTGCAGACCAAATACACCGGCGGCACTGTTTTGCACGGCTTTATCGGGGAAAAAATGCCATCCATAGCAGCCACCAAGGAATTGGTAAAAAAGATTGCCAATAATTATCATCTGCCGTATTATACTATTACCCCGACCTTTAGCGTCTGTCCGGTTCACGGCTATCTAGCCGGCGAGCATCAGTTTTGTCCGCGCTGTGACGAAGAAATCGGTTACACGGAAGCGGGGCAGGCGGCGAAAGAAGATGTGGTTGAGCAGGCCAAATTATTTAGCAATTAAAATTTAAATATTACAAACTAAAACAAAAAATATATGGAAGCCATTACCGCCAAAAGAACGCCTTGCGAGATTTATTCTCGCGTCGTCGGTTATCTTCGCCCGGTCAAACAATGGAACGAGGGCAAGCAGTCAGAATTTTACGATCGGCAGACATTTGACAAGCAGCTCGCCGATTCTTGCGGGGAATAATTTAAACGCCCAAAAAAATTCTTCCCTGCTTTTAGTTCGTCCAGCGGAGAAGAATTTTTTAACTCCCGCGGGCAAAAAATTTTCCAATTCTTAATTTCTGGTTGCTCCCGCAACCACCCCGATTTTACATCGGGATGAAAGCAGGGCTTTCAATTTCACTTGATTATTGCTTGCCACCTACGCTCTAATTCTGTTTGCTCTCTTTTTGTTTCTGGATGCTCGGATTAAATCCGAGCATGACAGTCTTACTAAGCGTTTCCTGTGCTTTTTGTGTTTTAGCGTTTTCCCCCACCACCCCCTGCCCCCTCCTCAAAGAGGAGGGGAAAGATGCCGTTCTATTTTCCTTGTTTCTTTTTAATTGTATTTGTTTTTCGTGCTTTTGTGCTTCCTGTGTTTTATGTGCTTTTCGCCCTTAGGGCGATCCGCCTTCCACTCGCGGGAATAATTTATTTGGGAAATTGGCGGACTGTGTTTTTTTATTTATGCTTATCGGCGGCTTGCAAAAAACATCGTTGCTTGACTACCCGGACAAGGTTTCAGCCATTATTTTTACCATTGGCTGTAACTTTCGTTGCGGCTTTTGTTATAATTCGCATCTGGTAACTGCTGTTAAGCGGGCTAAAATTATTACTGAAGACGAAGTTTTTAAGTTCCTTAAGGCGAGAAAAAAAATTCTTGACGCGGTTGTTTTGACCGGCGGCGAGCCTACCCGTCAAAAAGACTTACCGGACTTTATTGATAAAGTGAAAGAACTCGGCTACCTTGTCAAGCTGGACACCAATGGCACCAATCCTAAGATGTTAAAAAAACTAATCAAAAACAAATTGGTTGATTATCTGGCCATGGACATAAAAGGCCCTTTGCCAAAATATGCTAAAATTGCTAATGTATCAGTGTCGCTCTTAAACATCAAAAAAAGTATCAGGCTGATTATGGACTCCGGTTTGCCTTATGAATTTCGCTCCACCATTTTGCCAGCCTTGCACAACCGGCAAGACTTAATAGCCATGGCCGAACTTATCTCTGGCGCCAGAAAATATTTTTTACAAAAGTTTATGACTGGCGATAATCTCAATAATCGCGAGTTTAAAAAACTGCCCAGCTTTACCAATAAAGAAATGAAAGAACTGGCTAAAAGCTGCTCGGCCGAAGTCAAATTATGTTCCGTTCGCTAAGCTAAAATAAAAATTAACAAACTAAAACAAAACATATGCTTCAAATAAACTACGCTTACAAGAATCTGCCCGCTGGCGACCGCGCCTTTTTGGAAAATTATTTATTGCAGAAAACTGATCGCCTAAATACGCTTTTGAAAAAATTTGAAAAAGGCGATTGCCGCTTGGATGTCCGCGCTGAAAAATTTGCCACCAAATCCGCTTATCAAATTGAAATGATCCTGCACTTGCCAGGGCATGCGCTCTTAGCCAAAGAAGACGACCACACTGTTATTGAAGTGGTTGACTTGGCTCTAGATAAGCTCATTATTCAGTTGCGCAAGCTAGTGGACAAGAAAAATAATAAATAATTCGCGACTCGCCAATTTGTTAATTTATTTAAGAAAGATGCCTCAAATTATAGTTGATAAAAATAAATGTATCGGCTGCGGTTCTTGCTATGCTATGTATCCGGAGCTTTTTGCCGCTGATGCCGACGGTAAAAGCAAGGTTATTTCTAGCGATTATCAGACCCACGGCTACAACAAGGAAGAAATTATAGCTGTTTGTCCGGTCAGCGCCATCTCCGTCAAAGATTAACCGCCACCCATCCCGTGCCTCACTTGTTTTATTGATTTCTTGTTTTAATGTTTTAGTGTTTTAATGTTTTAGTGTTTTTCGCCCTTAGGGCGATCCCTGCCTCGCCCTGCCTACCCTGCCTACCGGCAGGCAGGCGGACAGGCAGGCGGCAGGCAGGCGCCTTTTTCTCCCGTGAATAATCTAATTCGGAAATTGGCAGACTGTGTTCTAGTGTTTTAATGTTTTAGTGTTTTTGTGTTTTTGTGCCTTATGATCTACCTTGATCATGCCGCCACTACGCCTTTAGATAAAGAAGTAGCCAGGGTTATGGCCGATTTTGCCGTGAAAAAATTTGGCAACCCTTCATCGCTTTACAAATTAGGGCGTGCCGCCGCTGGAGTTGTTCATGAATCTCGGGTTTCCGTTGCTAAAATCTTAAATTGTTCGCCCGAGGAGATTATCTTTACCGCCGGTGGCACCGAATCCGATAATATGGCTATTTTTGGCATTGCCAATCAGTTTTTAGCCACTGCCAAGAATTACCACCTCATCACTACCAACATTGAGCACGCGGCTGTTTTAAACAGTTTTAAGGCTTTGGAGAAAAAAGGTTTTGCCGTTACATATTTGCCCGTTGATAAATACGGTCTTATCGCCGATCGGGAGGTTATGAAGGCCCTCCGTCCCAATACTTTGCTCGTCAGCATTATGTACGCCAATAATGAAATTGGCGCTATTGAGCCTATCGCAAAAATCGCTCATATTGTCAAGAATTATCGCCACATTCAACGAGTGGACACCATTTCCAAAGAACCGCGTTTTCCTGTTTTCCATACCGACGGTTGCCAGGCCGCTGGTTATCTGGAGCTTAATGTTGAAAATCTGGGCGTGGACTTGATGACTTTAAATGGTTCTAAAATTTATGGGCCAAAACAAACCGGCATTTTATATAAAAATAAAAATATTAAGCTGGAACCGCTCTTATACGGCGGTGAGCAAGAATTTGGTTTGCGGCCCGGCACGGAAAATGTCTCCGGCATTGTCGGTTTTGCTAAATCCTTGGAGCTGGTTAGCCAATCAAAAAACAAAGAAACACCCAGACTCACAAAATTGCGCGACTATTTTATTATGGAGCTTTTAAAAATTCCCAACACCGCTTTGAATGGTCATCCAACCCTTCGTCTGCCCAATAATATCAATGTTTCTTTCCTGGGCATTGAGGGCGAGTCAATAATGTTAAAGTTGGATCGTGAAAATATTTATGTCTCCACCGGCTCCGCCTGCCACAGTCTAAGCCTGGAGCCGTCGCATGTTATCTTGGCCCTGGGTCAAAGCGCTGAATACGCTCATGGTTCCATCCGTTTTACTATGGGCAAAAGCACTACTAAAAAAGAGCTTGAGCAGGTTTTAAAGATTTTACCTAAAATTGTGAACGAGTTAAGAAGAATGTCAGCGCTGGGACATTAAAGCAAGAAATCAAGCCCGCCAATTACCAAATTAGATTATTCCGGCAAGTGGAAGGCGGGCGCCCTAAGGGCGAAAATAAGAAATTAAGAAAGCAAGAAGTCAAGAAGACAAGAAAGAATAGATCAATCTCAATCCGTTTTCAATCCGTTAGCTATCCGCTTAGTTCTGTTGTTAAACTAAATTATTAAATAACAGACAGAGAGCAGCCTTTAACAGACATAGTAGATTAAGTTGATTATTGCCAGGCTGCGCCAACTAAAATTATCTTTAATTTATTATGAAAAGAACTATTCGTAAAAACAAAGATGTTGTTAGTTTTAATAAAAAAACAAGCTGGCTTTATTCCGACACGGTTAAAGACCATTTTTTTCATCCTCGCAATGTTCAGCTTAAAGAGCCGAAAGCAGGTGAATTCAACGGCGTTGGCACGGTGGGCAGTCCTGTTTGCGGCGATATGATGACTATGTGGGTCAAAATTGATAAAAAAACAGAGCGCATTAAAAAATGCGCTTGGCGCACCTTTGGCTGCGCTTCAGCCATTGCTTCCACCTCAATGTTGTCAGTGATGGTTACTCGTCACGGCGGCATGAAACTGGATGACGCCGCAAAGATTACTCCCAAAGATATTTTAAAAGAGCTGGGCGGTTTACCGGCTCGCAAGATTCATTGTTCAGTCTTGGGCGATCAGGCGCTTAGAGCGGCGATTGAAGATTATAAATCAAAAAAACAAGAAAACAAGAAATCAAAAAACAATAAAGCAACGAAGTAATTACAAGTTGTTTTACTCGTATATTTGCCTGCCTGCCGGCAGGCAATTAATTCGTAATTCGTAGGTTTATGAAAGATATTGAATCTCAAATCAATAAAATCCTTAATGATGTCCGCCCTTCACTTCAAACGCATGGCGGAGAGGTTGATTTGATTTCTGTTAAAAATGGCGTTGTTGAATTGAAAATAAAAGGCGCTTGCCACGGTTGCGCCATGGCCGAAATTACTTTTGGCGAGGGCATTGGCGAATTAATTAAACAGAAAATACCTGCCATCAAGGAAGTCAGGTATTCTTAAGCGAGACAAGCAAGTTAAGTGAGTAGCCAAGTAAATTAAACGAGGCAAGGGAGAGTTTAGTTTACTTGATTTATTTAATTCACTTGGCTGGTTAATCTATTTTTTTATTAAAATCACCAAAGCGGTTAGCGCAATTACTTGAATAGGAACCGTATACTTGAGCGGCAGATAAACTGCTTTATAAATAATGGTGTGAATTTTATTGTGCCAAGCTTTGAATTTTTCCATGGCTTGATTTTTTGTTTGGGATAATTCAGTCAAGCCCCAAATATAATCAGGCGAGATAGCGCCGATCATGCCGGCCATCATTGGATAATTCAGATATAAACTAAAGCCTTCCTGCATCATTAAGATTCCAAGCATCAATCCCCACAAATCTAAAATTGCCTCCAGGGCTATTTTTTTTATGAATTTGTCCGTGCCGTTGTTTTCCCAATCCCTTAGCTCAAGGCTGTCGTGCGGGATGGCGTCAAGAACAAAGTGCGAGACAATCCCCAAAACAAAAGCCAAGATCGGATTATCCAACCTTGACCCAATTGCGATGCCAGCCATACCATGAACAATTTGATACATAAATTAAAAAGGCAAAATTCAAAAGGCAAAAGGCAAAACTAATAACTTAATTTACTTTATTCACTTGATTTACTTAATGAGCTTGCAAAATAGCGGGGGAGGGTCTCGAACCCTCGACCTTAGCGTTATGAGTGCTACGCTCTAACCGGCTGAGCTACCCCGCCATATTATGTAATTATTTCGGTTTCCATTGTGTTTTCGTCGGCTGAGTCCCGACGCTTCGGTCGGGATCCCGATTTTTTGCTCCGCAAAAACATCGGGACTACCCCGCCATAAAACTAAAAACCCATTCTTAAAATGCGGTTATTTTAAATATAAACATTTTTTGGCTCCAAGTCAACTTATTCAGTCAAAAACCAAATAAACCGCCTCGCCGTTTAAGATATTTTTTTTGTTCCAATTATGGTTTGCCTCCAGTATATTTTCAAAACTGTATCTAAAGTCCTCGCCCTTGCGCGTGCCCGGATCATTGGTAATAAAGCCTGTCTCGTCATAGCCTTTAATTAAAAGCATATGATATACTGGTCCGTCGTTTTTAAAATTGGGGTTGGCCAAAAGTTTGCCTGCAGCCGGTATAATCACCGGTCGGCCGTTGACCAACTCCCGCTTTATTTTTTCTGCCGTGATTTTTTTCTCTACCCTGGGATTTTTTAGCCCGTAATATTCTTTGGCCGTTTCCGCCAATTCAGCCAAAGTAATACTTTCCCCATAACCGTTTTCTCGCTCGTATTTAACCAGCGCCTGAATTTCCTGTTCGCCCAATTCTTTGTCAATTGTCATTTCTCCGGCTAAAAAATATTTCAGCATAATTAAACTAGCTTCTTCGCAAGCATCTTCGTGCAGCGCGTCCCAGTTAGCAAAAGGCGCTTGGCTTAAAAACGGCACGACCAACAACATCTTTTCCGGCAAATTTTGGTTTGTTTGAATTTTAGTTGCCGCCGGTTGTTCTTCTGTTTTTGGCAGCTTGTCTTGCGGTGCGCTTTCTCCGGTTTTATTTTCAGCTGTTGTCGGCTGCCAAAGATTATTAATTCTGGCCGGTCCGCTGAAATTCGGCCAAACCAAAAGCCAACCTATCATCAAAACGAAACCAATTAAATTTGGCTGTTTATTTTTCATGCTATCAACATAGCATAATTTGGGAACAATGAAAAACTACCAACACTTGTTGGCAGTTTTTGGTTGCACCTCGTGGACGATGCTGGAACTAAGATAAAAGAGTTTAATGAGTATATTTACATCCCTGTCTTACAGGGGCAGATTTAGTTTATTAAAAATACCACCCTTGGTGTTGCACTTAATTATTGCACTTGGAAATTTCTCAATGCCCCATCCGCTTACGACAGGGTAATTCATTTTAAACTCCAATTTTCCAAACATTCTTTTCCAAAAAAGCTTCAATGGTTTGTCGACCGGCCTTATTTATCAAATTTGAATGTGAAAGCTTATTCTTTTTTGCCAGATCAGCCAGGGTAATTATTTTCTTGCCTTCCAGATAGGCCAATCGTTTATAATAACTATTAGTGAGCGCTTTTCCGACTATTTCTTCCATAATAGTAGTTTTCTCTTGGCCATCAAATTCTTTAAACGCTTCATAATATTTTTTTCTATCAATAAATTTTATATTTATCGGCACAAACCCTTCTCTGATTAATAAATAATTGTTGAGGACCCGTCCAATTCGACCATTGCCATCAACGAAGGGATGAATATATTCAAAAATCAAATGTAATTTGGCAATCCGTTTAATAATATTTTCATGGTTGGCGGCGTTATATTCGGCTAGCATTTTTTTCAGACGATCCACCGCTTCTTTTGGGTTGGGCGCGATATGATTGCCGACCCGCACAAATTCATTATCTTGTCTAAACCTTCCAGCCACATCGTCGCGAATATTTGCGATCAACATTTTATGAAGAAATAAAATCACCTCAAGCCGGAGCTCTTGTTCTTTGGCTTTTCCGTTTATATATGCAACGACTCGCGCCAGATTCTTGGCTTCAAAAATCTCTCGTTCGGTTATATATCTGTCCAGATCTATTTGCAGAAGAATTTTTTCCGTTTCTTCTAGAGTGAGAGTGCTGTTTTCTATGGCGTTTGAGTTATATACCTGCTCGGATACCTCTGTTTCGGCAATAAGTTTAATAAGAGCCTCTTTGCCGATGGATGCTTTATAGTATCTTTCACGAAGAGAAGCTATTTTATTGAAGACATTAAGTATATTCGCCATATGTTGTTATTATATGCCTTTTTCACGGTTTTGTCAACATAATCGTGAAAATATAGTAAAAACTAATACTTTTTCACGGTTTTGACGACAATTACCTCTGGATTTGGAAAACTATGTATAATATTATTAGTTCCAATGTCCCACCCCTACCCACTCAAAAACCCCCTAAAATAGGGGGCTTAAATGTTGGTTGCACCTAGTGGACAAGGTTAGAGCTCAAATCAAGGCTCATGATGGATATATCTATGTGCCCACAGTGTCAGATTTGGTTTATTAAATATTAGATTAAAAATGATCCCGACCCCTTTTCTGCATTATCTCTGTTGTGGCTATTTTAGTCAAATAAAAAGGGGTATCTGCGTTTTGCAAATACCCCAACCTTAAGTTAATTTACCCTAAGCAGTTTTTAACCTCCTGTAAAACTTGCCGTTTGCTCTGGTCTGCGTTCACCATAAAAACTTTTTGTCTTTGCAAATATTGCCTTATCTGCCTGTTAAACTCTGGATCTAACAAATGATCAGGACATTTTGATTTACGCAAAGGCACACGCTTCATCATTTCCGCATCTGATACATCAAGGTATATGGTAACATCCGTCTCTATTTTATCCGCCCGTTGCCATAAGTTATAAACCTCATCATAAGTATCAAACCCGGTAAACATTTTAGCCGCGAAGTCGAAAGCCAAACAAGTCATATATGTCCTATCAACAACAACATATTCAGGGCTGTCCGAGAGGAACCCTCTCAAAACATTAATCCTTTCCTGCTCAATATTAATAAAAAATTGTGACGCTTTAATGGCTGCCCTGTATGACTCCGGCGGATATTTCGGGAATGATTTTGATCCGCCCGCGTAAAACCCGTACTCATGGACTATGGCTGCCGGCAGACTTTGTCCCAAATTTTCCGACAATGTTGTCTTACCGGCAAAAACCAATCCTTCTATGCCGATTATAGTACTCATTTTTTACTCCAAAAGCATAAAGCTTTTAGTAAGTTTGGAATATCATCTTTATGAACCAATAACTCTTTGTTACTTCGTACCAACTCTTTTTTTAATAAGTCAATATTCTTTAACGCCCCTAAGAAAACAATACTTAACCCATTACCGCTAAACCGGTTAAGATCAATTGACAACTTTTTGATGGTATCTGAATTTATCCAGTCAAACGCGCCCTCTGTTTTGGCTCTATAATAATCGTTCTCATAAACACCTACGACTGGAATATTTTGTGATAAAGCGAAAATAATGCCATGGTATCTGGAAGATATTACGATGTCCATCAAACCAGTCAAAGCATGTACAACCTCTTCCGGTCTGCCACTTGGTGATTCGCTGATTATTTGATAAGTAATAGGCACGATTTCACAGTCAATCTTACCAACAAAAATATTTCGCATCTTTTCCAAATCGCACCGATTGTCTTTGTCAAAAATGTGAGGTATTAAGTATATTTTTAGCTTTTTGCCACTGTTTTTGGCAAGATGATTTAATGCCAATAAAACTTTGGCATATAAATCATCACTGTCCCAGTCGCGTAGGCTTATCCCTATGTTAAATGTACCCATGGTTACCACTCCGCTAATATCAAGGTCTGACATGTATTCTAAAAAATAGGCATCGTCAACAGAAAAAGAAATTCTCTTGCGATACTGATTACTTTTTGGAATAGTAGAGATAGAAAATTTCCTATCTCTAAGAACAAACCTATCAATATGGCGAAGTATAATTTTTATCAATAAGGAATCACGCAAATTACTTATGGGACCGATGGTCTGGCCAGTAGCAATTACAGGTTTATCCAACATCTTTGCTAAGAGCAGAATGATTGTGCGATTATACAAATACGCAGGAAACAAGCTGTTTAAATTGCCACCACCGGAAATCAACAATAAATCATGACGGTTAATCAACTTAGCCATTTCCCCCACTTTGCTCTTTAAAAATAAATGAAGAGTATGGTAACTTAAAAATTGAACGCAAAGAGAGATAAATAAAATCAGTCTTCCGACACATCCACGTGGGAATAGATCATTAATCTCTTCTTTGATATCTAATCCTTGACGGCTCTTGGACCTGGAAAGTAATGTAATCTGTGAATTAGAATAATGTTTTTTTATGACATTGTAATTACGCAAAAACATTGCTTCGTCGCCAATATGGTACCAGTTATTGCCACCTTGGCCGACGTCAGCTAGGATTAATACTTTCATTTCAGATGCTCCGTTTTAAATTTCGTGATATTTTGTTTTAGGCCAACCCACTTTAATACAATACTTAGCAAAGCGCAATTGGCAGGCAGGCTATGAATTAAGATTACCACCCATAAATTCAGGTATATCAATATCAGTGATTTGATTGAAAAATTTATATACCCGGCCTTTTTAAAATACAGCATTGCTATTATATAATCAGCCGAATAAAGAGAAAGAACAGTGACAATTAGCAAAGCAAGTCCGTTACCAACATAGAAGAATCCAGCAACTAAATATAAAAAAATCCAAGATGAAACTTGCCAGTTAAGAGCGGATAATAAACCTTGAATCGTCAAGATTAATACCCTGGCTCTATTTTCTCTATACCCTCTGCTGAAATTATTCCTGTATTTGCGAAAATAGTTCGAATATCCCATTGGACCAAATGACCAAGTATATTTTTGCTTGATATGTTCCAAAAAAGAATGCGGGCTGTCGGCAATTTCAATATTCTTTACTGGATTTATAACATGGCCCTCGCATCTCAAAAGGTAGCCAAAAGGCGAATCCTCTATAATCTCGTCTACAGGAAAACAATATTTGCGGAAAATATTAACTGGTATAAGCAACCCATGGCCAACCGCATGAGCCAACTGAAATTTACTGAAAAAAATATTGGCTGCGTTGACCCTATATCTCTTTATCTCATGGGTAATTGTCCATCTGGACTGGAATATAGCAGCAGCCTGAAGAAACAATCTTCCCCATCCCTGGAAGCAATTAAAGTTACTGAGGAAAAACGCGCTATGTTGATATATTTTCTCCTTGCTATTCACCAGATTAATAATATCGCCAAAAGCCCGCTCGTTATATTTGGAGTCTATGTTTAAGGTAAAAAACCAAATATTGTCGACTCCATAATATTTTATTATTTCCTGCGCGGCATAATTGAGCTGTTCGGGCATTGACCCGCCGTTATGCGGATAATGAATTATCAAAATATTTTTCGCCCTTAAATTGTCAATTGTATCCTTGGCAATATTAAAGGTTGATTCTGAGTTAGCGAGATTATCCGTCTCTTTGCCGGTTGTAATTATAATCAAAAATATATTGTCTTTATCTTTGATTAAATTATAGTAATCCTCTATAACCCGTCTTATTAATTTTTGTTCCAAGTATACCGGTAGAAGCAAGAAAAGCTTTTTGTTGCTCGCTAAGCGGGGTGATTGGACTGTACCCTTGTATTTACCGAGCCACAATATATTAGCCAGTGTGGTGATGATATTAAAAATAGACTTAATCACCACAGCCGCTAATAAAATACCCAAAACGATTACGCTGATATCCATTTTCAATTCTCCTATTTTTTAGTTTGATATTTTTCTCAAAGCATCCATTACTTTCTGCTCTGTCGTGGTGCGGTAAGATATTCCACCAAGACCCTTAAATACTTCGCAGTTGGTATTAGAATCATCAATTAAAATACTCTGTTTTATCGGCGAGTTTCTTTCCTTAAGGCGTTCAATGAAATAACTCCCATTATTATGTCTTTTAAGATTTTTCAAATTATAGGAATTATCAATGCGGTCAAAAATCCTATTTAGTTTAGACAAATGTCGCGGAAACGTAAAACGATCCAGGCTATCCATATTATCCGTAACTAAAATGATATGGTATTTGGGTTTTAATTTCACGACTTGCTCTAAAATATTATTTGAAATGTCCAAGTTAGTGCAATCATTAACAAAAACATCAAATAACTTTTTACTATCAACTCCTACATTATCCTCAATTATTTTGTGTATATCTTCACTGGTGTATTTACCTACCATCCACTCTTGAACGATGTCCCGATTATCTTCAAAAAGAAATTGCTCAATTTCCGCGTGGTACTTATTAAGCTCGTGTTTTTTGTCTCTTATAGACAACCAAAAATCATCGTATGATATTACGCCGTTAAAATCTATAAATAAAATAGGTTTTTGATATATCATGAAATTAGAATATATTAACCTTTATTATACATACAGTATAACATATAATATTCTTAACAATAAAGTTATTTAAATACCGCCCCCTGTTGTTATTGCTTTTTCAAATATCTTGCCATTGTTTTTATTTTGATATTTATAATTTAAAAACATCCCGTGTGGGGATGCTGTTGGGGATAATAATATTGAGCGATAAACACACCCTGGGTCATGGTCGGTAAACCAAAAGGGCAGATACAATAAAAGCAATTTATTATCATTCTCAGAATCATATATTTTTATACCCACCACTAACTTATCACGGGTTTAAAATTGTGTCAACTTTTTTGATTGCAGTTAATCTTGTCTAATAAAAATGTCTAGACCGTTTATATTCGGTGCTTTTTATAGAAGCTACACACAATATTAATTTAGTTCCAATGTCCTACCCCTACCCACTCAAAAACCCCCTAAAATAGGGGGCTTAAATGATGGTTGCGGGGGTGGGATTTGAACCCACGACCTTCGGGTTATGGGCCCGACGAGCTGCCAGGCTGCTCTACCCCGCGATGTTTTTAAACTATAGCACTATTTTAACAAACAGGTAATCATAATTGGCTTTATAGCTGGGGTGAGAATTGAACCCACGACCTCCCCGATATGGATCGGGGAGAGCTGCTCCCGACAAGTCGTGATTCTACCCCCCGGCAAATAATAATGTAATTAAAAAAGGTTTTTTTCAACCTTGCCTTTAAAGTATACCCTAGTTTGCGCTATCTAGCAATATTTGGTGAACAGATGGTGATAAAACTTTTACCTGCCGATACCTATGCCGCGGGAGAGAATCGAACTCTCATGAATTGCTCCACACGATTTTGAGCCTGCCTGCCGGCAGGCAGGTCGTGCGCGCCCGCCTATCAACGCCTATGCCGCGGGAGAGAATCGAACTCTCATGAATTGCTCCACACGATTTTGAGTCGTGCGCGTCTACCAATTCCGCCACCGCGGCATATAGTCATTTTATAGATTTTAAATATTCTTTACCAAACCCTGATTTTAGATATTTCTCTCTTTCCCTAGTCTGTTCTCTACCAGCCAACATTTCTATTTTTAATAATTTAAAAGGGGCATAAGGTTTAGTTGTTTTATTATAGCCCTTGTTGTGTTGTTTAATACGCCGTTCAGGATTATCTGAAATGCCAACATAGATATAATTTACCCGGACACTTTTTATTGCATAAACATAATACATATTCGTGCGATTTTGAGCCTGCCTGCCGGCAGGCAGGTCGTGCGCGTCTACTAATTCCCCGCCTACCGGTAGGCAGGCGCCACCGCGGCACGGGATCAATCATTTTTATTCTAATGAAACAAAGCGGTTTTGTCAATTTTAAAAAAGAGATTATTCTGTTATAATAACATCAGCTAATAGTCTAATTATCGTTTGTCTATGGCGCGAGTCATCTCTGTTGTTAATCAAAAAGGCGGCGTTGGTAAAACCACCACTTCTGTCAATTTGTCCGCCTATTTGGCGCATTTGGGCAAATCCGTTCTTCTGGTTGATCTGGATCCCCAGGGCAATGCGTCTTCCGGGCTGGGCATTGATTTCAAGTCCCTTACCAATGGTCTTTACGAAGTTATCACCGGGCCTTACAACCTCGCGGATATTATTCATCCGACCGCTCATGATAATCTCCATCTTGCCCCGGCCAATCAAAATCTGGCCGCGGCCAATATTGAGCTGGTCTCTCACGATGACCGCGAATTTAAATTGCATAACAATATCAAAGATGTTCGCTCTCGTTACGACTATATCATTATTGATTCTCCTCCTTCGCTTGGCATTTTAACCATCAACGGTTTGGTGGCCGCGGATGAAGTCCTTATCCCGGTGCAATGCGAGTATTACGCCCTTGAAGGCTTGAGCCAGCTTTTAAACACCATCAACTTAGTCAAGGAAAATCTCAAGCCGGAGCTGAAAGTTCTCGGCGCTCTGATGACCATGTATGACGACAAGCACAAATTAACGCAGGAAATTTTTGATGAACTTTACCGTTATTTTCCCAATCGCATTTTTAGAACGGTTATCCCGAGAAACATCCGGCTGGCCGAAGCGCCGTCTTTTGGCCGCTCCATTCTTCATTATGATCGCAAATCCACCGGTGCCAAAGCTTACGAAAAATTAGCCAAAGAGATAATACTATTGGAGAATTATTCTAATTGACCTAATTATTCTAATTGACCTAATTATTCTAATTGACCTAATAAAATCCCAATACCTGAAACCAAAAATACCAAATATGATCCAGAAGAGAGAACAACGAAATTTGGTGAGAATATAATCAATTTTTCTAAAACGATTCCGGAAAATTTAGTTACTATGAAAATAATACCTCAATTAGTAGCGGCAGGAACAAGCATTGGCGCAAACTACTGCGAGGCTGATGATGCTGAATCTGGCAAGGATTTCAAACACAAAATTTGTATTTGTAAAAAAGAAGCACGGGAAACGAAATATTGGTTAAGAATAACTGTCGCGACCATCCCCGATTTGGCGCCCGAAGCCAGAATCTTATGGCAGGAAGCCAACGAGCTTAACCTTATTTTTAATGCCATAGTTAGAAAAATAAACGATAAACATCGGAATTAAAAACTTGACCAATAATAGTGGTCAACAACAATCAATTTAGAATTTGGAAATTTTTTAGAGTAATTAGAGCAATTAAAATAATTAGAATAATTTACGCATGCCTTTCTCCAGTGGCAACAATCCATTTATTCATAATGATGAAAATTCTTCCCATCCTCTCGGCCGCGGGCTGTCTTCTCTTATCCCCAAAAAAAATAATGCCGCTTCTTTTGGCGACAATCATCATCAGTCAATCAGCCCGGCCAGTTATTTCCCCAAGGCTTCTGCCGGCGTGGCCAACCAAATTTTTCAAGTCCCGCCTTCTTTGGTCCAAATCAATCCTTATCAGCCGCGCAAAGAATTTGAATCGCAAGCGCTAGAGAGTTTGAAAAATTCCATCCGCGAACACGGCATTATTCAGCCCTTGATTGTCACCCAAACCATGGGCGGCAGATACGAGCTGGTGGCTGGTGAGAGAAGATTGCGCGCCGCCAAAGAATTAAACTTAAAAACCGTGCCGGTTATTATGCGCGCCGCCAAAGATTCGGAAAAATTAGAATTGTCTTTAATTGAAAATATTCAGCGAGCTGACCTGAACCCGATTGAAAAAGCCAATGCCTATGCGCAGTTGATTGCAAATTTTAACCTCACCCAAGAAGAAGCGGCCAGGCGGTTGGGCATTGCCCGCAGCACGCTCAATAATAGTTTAAGATTGTTAAACCTGCCGGTTGACATCCAACAAGGCCTGATTGCCGGCAAGATTTCCGAAAGTCAAGCCAAGCTTATTTTAAGCGTTGACGGGGAAAAAGATCGGGAAAAGATTTTTCATCGGGCCAAAGACGGCAACCTGACGGTCAAAGACACCGAGCATGAGATTAAAAAGATAAAAGTCAAAGCCCACACGCGCAATTTAAAAAAAGAACCCCGGCTTTTAAGCTGGGAGAGTCAATTGTCTAGCGCTCTGGGGACCAAGGTTTCCATCCGCCGCCGCGGCCATGGTGGTCTTTTGGAAATAGAATTTTACTCCGAGGAAGAATTGCAGAATATTGTCACCAGCCTTCTGCGCTAATTATTGAAAAATCTGAAAATGGCGGACAAGCCATCGTTTTTTTTGAGAGCTTGTTTTATTTTTTCTTTGGCCAAATGCGTTTGCGCGTACTGCAGCCATTCTTCGCCCGGTTTGGCCCTTTTTTTGTCAATGATAATTTCTATCATATCGCCGCTTTTAAGAGCCGTCGTTAATGTTCCCAGCTTGCCATTGATCTTGGCGCCGGTGGCGTGCTCGCCAATATAGGTGTGAATGTGATAGGCGAAATCAATCGGGATTGAGCCTTCCGGCAGATCAATCACATCGCCGCGCGGCGTAAAAACGAAAATCCGGTTTTTGAAAAAATCCATTTTCAATTTATCCAAATATTCTTCCGGTTTGCGCGTTTCGTCGCCTTGTTTTAAAAGCATTTTCACCCACTTCAATTTTTCCGGATCAATCGGCACTTTGGTGCGCTTGCCGGATTTTTCTTTGAACGACCAATGGGCCGCGATGCCCCATTCCGCTTCCGCCTCCATTTCTTTCGTGCGGATTTGAAACTCCACTATCTTATTATCATAGTAGACAGTGGTATGGAGCGAACGATAGCCGTTCGGTTTTGGTTGGGCGATATAATCCTTGACCCGGCCGGACATTGGTTTGCACAGTGAATGAATGATGCCGAGCACGCGGTAACATTCGTCCGTCGCATTGACGATGATTCTCAAGGCCACCAAATCGTAAATCCGCTCAATGTCCATTTCTTTGCGCAAAAGTTTTTGATAAAGCGAATAGTAGTGTTTTGCCCGGCCGTAAATATCAAAATCAACGAACCTATTGTCTTTTAATTCCGCTTTGATTTTTTTAATGACCGTTTCGGCGTCTCTCTTTCTTTCCTCATATTGCTTTTTTGAAATATCCACCACCCATTTATGTTCATCCGGATAGACATACGGGAAAGCCAAATCTTCCATTTCGTTTTGCAATTCTGTCATGCCGAGTCGGTTGGCGATTGGCGCGTAAATCTCCAGGGTTTCTTTGGCGATTCTTTGCTGCTTGACCGGCCGGAGCGCATAAAGCGTTTTTAGATTATGAATCCGGTCGGCAAATTTAATAAAGACCACCCGAAGGTCTTCGGCCATGGCCACGAACATCTTGCGCAGGTTTTCCGCGTATCTTTCCAGTCCGCGATATTTGATCGTGCCCAGCTTGGTAATGCCGCCTACCAGGTCAGCGACCTCGTCGCCAAAATCTTTTTTTATTTCCTCCATCGTGTGGCTGGTTTCTTCCGGCACATCGTGCAAAATGCCGGCGATGATTGTCGGCAAATCAATATCCATTTCCGCGAGCTTGTAAGCTGTTTCCAATGGATGTTGAAGATAATCTTCGCCACTGTCTCTTTTTTGTCCGCTGTGCGCTTTTTCCGCCACCTCATATGCCAATTTGACCATAGTCAAATCCACCTCCGGATGTTTTGATTTTATTACTTCTAAAATTCTTCCAATAGTCATGGCAATTGGCAATTATCAATAAGCGACACTGGTGTTATTTTACTTTTTTTCTCTTTAAAAGGCAAATTAACCGCTGATTTTTTCTTTTATTTTAGCTGTTTTTTAAGTTATCCACAAGAAAAGATTTGCTTTTTTTGTGCAGAGTGGTAAATTATATTTGCTCGAGCATCGGTAACTGAAGGTTCCGTGCCGCTTGTGGCGAAGTATTACCCCCCACTGTGATTGGTGTGGAGCGGCACGGAGATTATTCTCAAAAAAATTCTACGCCTCCGTTAAAAAACGGAATGCGCCAAATTCATCCTTCTGGATGAACCAAAAATCAAAAAAACCAAAAAATCCACTCTTCTTTTCCGAGCTGGCCTTAATCCAAGACCATTTCAGAAAAAGAGTGGATTTTTTGTTGATTATATTTCCATGGGGTCTTTGACCCCTCTAACTTACGCCGTCAGAGACGGCTAGGAAAAATGCTTAATTTACTTAACTCGCTTAATTTACTTATTTATTACGCGCATTCCTTATTGGAACATTTTTCCGTTCCTTCACCGGCATTGATCATCAGTCTCCCGCACTTTGGGCACTTATTGCCAGACGGTCTGGCCCAGAGAGCAAATTTGCATTTCGGATATTGGTCACAGGCGTAAAAGGTTTTTCTGGTCTTGGTTTTTCTCGCCACAATTTTCCCCTTACCGCATGCCGGACAAACTATCCCCGTATCCTGATCCAGCGGTTTAGTGTTCCGGCATTTGGGAAAACCGCTGCATGCCAAAAACTTGCCAAACCGGCCTTGGCGAATCAGCATTGGCGCTCCGCATTTCTCGCATTTTATGTCAGTCATCTCTGGCTCTGTTCTTTGTTTTTCCTCTCCTGACTCACCCTTTGGCTGCCCGTCGGCCCCGTTGTTGCCATTGTCATTGCCTAATTGTTTGGTATTTCTGCAATTTGGAAAACCGCTGCATGCCAAAAACTTGCCAAACCGGCTGGTTCTTATGAGCATCGGCTGCCCGCACTTTTCGCACGCCTCGTCCGTTTGCTTTGGTTCCAGCACATCTTTTTTTTGTATTTCCATATATTTTTTTTCTAAATTATTTTCAAATGGTCCGTAAAAATCTTTTAAAACAGGCACCCATTTTTTTTCGCCCTGGGCAATCTTGTCCAAATTATTCTCCATCTCGGCCGTGAATTGATAGTCCACTATCGTCGGGAAATGTTCTTTGAGCAAGTCAGCCACCACCAAGGCTATTGCCTGCGGCAAAAATCTGCCTTTTTCTTTTTTAATGTAATTTCTTTCCTGGATTGTGGAGATAATCGGCGCGTAAGTTGACGGCCGGCCAATGCCAAGTTCCTCCAGTTTTTTGACCAGACTGGCATCATTATATCTGGCTGGCGGCTCGGTAAAACTCTGTTTTGGTTCCAGCTTTTCCAAAGCTAGTTTTTCTCCGGCTTGCAATTCCGGCAATTCATTTTCATTGCCCGCGCCATAAACTTTGAGCCAACCCGGAAATTTAATCACATTGCCCGTGGCTCTGAAAGTATATTTTTTGGTCGCTATCGCCGCGGTTGTATTTTCTATTATTGCTGGCTTCATCTGTGAAGCCACTGCCCTGGACCAGACTAAATTATAAAGTTTGTATTGTTGGTTATCCAAAAAATCCTTCACCTCGTTTGGCGTTTTTGAAACATCGGTTGGCCTGATGGCTTCGTGGGCTTCTTGGGCCGTCTTGGCTTTGGTTTTGTAGTAGTTGGGCTTGGCCGGCAAATAATTTTTCCCCACTTCATCATTGATATAATCCCTGGCCGCTGCCATAAAAGATTCTGCCAGATTGAGCGAGTCTGTTCTCATATAAGTAATGAGGCCTATCTGCTCTTTGCCGATTTTTATACCCTCGTACAAATTTTGCGCCAAATACATTGTTTGTCTGGCAGAAAAACCCAGTTTATTATTGGCCTCTTGCTGCAGGGTAGAGGTGGTAAATGGCGCCGGCGAACTTTTCACGACTTCCTTTTTTTCCACTTTTTCTACGGTGTAAGCAGCGCCGCCAAGCTCTTTTAAAATACGCTCAATCGTTTCTCTGTCTTTTATTGCCAGTTTGTCCAGCTTTTTTTCGCCAATCTTAATTAGGGTCGCCGCGACTTCCTCGCCCTGGTCTGTTTTTAAAATTGCCTTGAGCGACCAGTATTCTTCCGCCTTAAAGTTTTTTATTTCCGTTTCTCTTTCCACAATCAATCTGACGGCCACTGATTGCACCCGGCCGGCAGATAGTCCCTTGGCGACTTTTTTCCAGAGGAACGGGGAGAGTTTGTAGCCGACGATTCTATCCAAAATTCTTCGCGCCTGTTGGGCGTCCACCAGATTCTGATCAATCTCTCTTGGTTGTTTTAGCGCCTCCAAGATGGCCGGCTTGGTTATCTCATGAAAAGCTATTCTTTGGTAAGTCAGTTTGTTTTTTTTATCCCGCAGCAACTGCAATAAATGCCAGGCAATGGCCTCGCCCTCGCGGTCTTCGTCAGTCGCGAAGTAAATTATCTCCGCGCCCCTGGCCATTTTTTTCAGGCCATCCACCAATGGCTTTTTGTCTTTGGCTACCACATATTGCGGTGCAAAGTCGTCTTCTATTTTCACTCCGAACTTTTTGGTCGGCAAATCCCTGATGTGCCCGTATGACGAGGTAATTTGAAAATCCTTGCCCAAAAATTTGGCAATGGTTTTGGCTTTGGTCGGTGATTCTACAATGACGAGTTTTTTTGGCATAAAAATTATTCCAGACTTATAAATTTTAAGCTCCAAGATACAAGCTCTCCGCCTAGACGGGCACCGGATGTTTCGTGCCAGTGGCAGGCGGATCCCTCGGAGAGGGACAATTTCCAAGATGATTGATTGGAATTTGGATATTGGGATTTATTTGTAAATTGTCCCGATGTGATTCCGAAGAATCCATCGGGACTCCTTCGGAAGAAATTGTATCTTGGAAATTTTTCAGTTTATGAATTATATCTCAATATTCTCTCTTCACTGCACCACTTTTTTCTAAGCTCTCCCGCGAGAAAAAACGAACCCGTAACAAGCACCAAATCTTCTTTTTTAGCCTCGCAGAGCGCCTGCTCCAGCGCTTGCCAGGGATCAAGCCGTATCTCCGCTTTAATTTTTTTATTAGCCGCTAAAAACAAAGTATACATCAATTGTAAATCAGCGCAAGCCCGGCCAGCATTGTAATGTCTGGTTACAAATACCTTGTCAGCCTCGCCGGCCACTGTTTTTATTATCTTTTTGATGTCTTTATTTTCATTGACCGCTATTATCAAAAGCAATTTTTTATAAGTGAATTTTTTTAGGCTTTCGCAAGTTGATTTTATCTTGTCAAGATTATGCGCCCCGTCCAGAATCACGGTTGGCTTTTTTTGTATTATCTCCAGCCGGCAGGGGAGCGTGGTTTTTTTAATGCCTTTTTCAATCGCTTTTGGATCAAGACCTAAGATCTCGCCGATTTTCTCTGCCAGCTCCGCGTTTCTATTTTGTTTATTGCCATTTATGCTTAAATCAAAAGAACCATTGCTGTTGACTGTAATTAAGGTAGAGTTCATTTTTTTGGCTTTAGCCGTCAAGATTTTCAATATTTTTGGTTTTGTTTCCGTTGTCACAATCAGCACGCCGGGCTTGATAATCCCGGCTTTAGCCTTGGCTATTTCGGCGAGTGTTTCACCCAAAAGATGCGTGTGGTCCAAACCGATATTGGTAATCGCCCCAATAATCGGCTGCGGGATAATGTTGGTAGCGTCAAATTCTCCGCCCACGCTAGTTTCCAAAACAGCATATTCGCAGTGGTTTTTTTGAAAATAAAGCAAAGCCATGGCCAGCATAAATTCTTGGAAACCCGGCCGGAGGCTGGTGTCTTTTTTGTAGATTCTTTCCGCCGCTTTTTTTAGGCGATTTAATATTTTCACCAATTCTTTTGGGCTGATGTATTTATCACCAACCTCAATTCTTTCAATCATCGTTGTCGTGTGCGGTGAATACAGCGAGCCGACTTTTTTGCCGGCCTCTTTTAAAATATTATGCACCATAGCCGTAACCGATCCCTTGCCTGAAGTGCCGGCGATATGCACAAACTTAAACTGTCGCAGATTTATTTTCAATTCTTTAATCAGTCGCCACGCTCTTTTTAAATGAAAGTCGGCCGGTAATTTTTCCGGGCTTTTCAAATTATTTAATGACTCCAAAAAACGAACCGCGCGATAATATTCTTTAAACATAGGACTTTAGCGTTTGTCATTCCCTTGTTTGCCTGCCCCGCTTGGGCGGTGAACAAGGGAATCCAGTTTTTAAAAATAGCCTTATCATTAGGACTTTCGCGCTTGCCATTCAAACTCCCTTTAGGGAGGTCTTGGTGAAATGCGGAATAATCCGTTTTGTCCTAATTTTTCTAGTAAACCTGCCTATACATCATATTGCCCAGATTGCGGACCTTGCCCTTCATCTCCATTAAGATCAAAGTGCTGTTGATGGTGGCCGTGTTCATGCCGGATTTTTTGATCAGCTCATCAATATGGATTGGCTCATTACTCAAAATATCCAGAATAATCGCTTCTTCTTTGGTGTCAGGCGAAATTTTTCTGTTATCTATGAAATCTTTAACCTGTTTCATGTTGAGCGCTTCCAGGACATCACTAGCCGAAGTAACCAATTTAGCGCCCATTTTGATAAGATTATTTGGCCCAGCCGCGTTTTGGCTGTAGATATTGCCCGGCACGGCCATCACATCGCGGTTTTGTTCCAACGCGTGTTTAGCTGTCAAAAGCGCTCCGGAAGTTTCTGGCGCCTCAATCACGACCGTGGCCACTGAAAGTCCGGCAATAATTCTGTTTCTTTGCGGAAAATTTTGTTTATTGGGTATGGTGCCGGGCGGATATTCCGCCAGCAAGAGTCCGTTGTTTTCTATAATTTTTTTGGCCAGATAACGATTAGCAGACGGATAAATACTTGTCTCGTCAATGCCCGATCCTAAGACCGCAATCGTTCTGGCTTTCTGGTTGACAGTCGCTTCATGCACCAAGCCATCTATGCCGATTGCCAAGCCTGAAACGGTGGTGATGCCTTGATTAGAGAGCTCGCTGGCGATATTCATCGCCACCAGTTTGCCATAAGAAGAATATTTTCTTGTACCGACCATCGCCACCGCGAATTCATCGCCCTCGCCAAAAAGTTCTCCTTTATAATATAGGATGGCCGGCGGACCGTAAATTTCTTTTAACAGTTTGGGATAACTCTTGTCAGCCAAAGTGACGATATTTATGCCTTCTTTTTGCGCGTTTAAAAATTCCTCATCCGGGTTAATCCGTTGCCGCAAAAAAACGATTTCCTCGGCGATTTTTTGTTCTAGGCCGGCGCCCCTTAAATTTTCCAGATCAGCCTCCCAAGCTCGTTTCATAGAATCAAAATGTTCCCAGATGCGCTTGAGCCTGACTGGACCAAGTCCGGGTATTTTGGCCATTGAGAGCCAATATTTTATTTCCTCTTGTCCTGGCATATATGTTAATAACATCATACCCTCAAAAAAGAATTTAGACAACCATGGTTAGAAATGTTATGCTGAAATTAATCGTTAATTTATTTTAATCTTATGCTCGGTTATCCTAAGAATTTATACATCTTGCCCCTTGACCACCGTGATTTTCTGGTCAAAATATTATTCGGTCTCAAGGGCGCGCTCAATGTCAAAGATCACCGGCTGATGGAAAAATACCGTGAGCTGGTTTTTGACGGCTTTTACGCGGCCTATAAAAAGTTAAACAATAAACCAGAGCTGGCCATTCTAGTTGATGAGGAATTTGGATCGTCGGTTTTAAATTCAGCTCGCAAAAAAAAGATTGTTTTTTGCCTGAGCACGGAAAAAAGCGGCCAGTCCGGCTTCACTCTTGAATACGGCCGGGATTTTGGCAAGCATATAGAAAAGTTTCATCCGCCGATAGTCAAAGCTCTGGTCAGATATAATCCGGCCAATATCCAAGTTAACCGCATACAGCTCAAAAGACTGAAGCAGTTGAGTGATTGGTGCCACACTTATGGTTATAAATTTCTACTTGAACCGCTTGTCCCGCCCACAGTCGCAGATTTGGAAAAGTGCCACGGCCGTCAAGATCTCTTTGATAAAAATATTCGTCCGCGCCTGGCTCAAACCATGGTCAAAGAAACGCAACTCTCCGGTGTGGAACCCGACATTTGGAAAATTGAGGCTTTTGAATCAACCAAAGACTGGGAGAAAATTATTCCCGTTATCCGCCGCGGCCAATCGCGCTCGGAAGTTGGCATCGTTCTTCTCGGCCGCAATGCCAGTTTCGCGCAGGTGAAAAGATGGTTTAATCTGGCGCCACGCGAGCAACTCAATGGCTTTGCCGTCGGCCGCACGGTATTCCTGCGCGCCGTGGAAGAATTTCACGCCAAGAAAATCAATCGCCCTGCGGCCGTCAAAATTATTGCCGATAATTACGCCGAACTGGTGAGATACTGGACCAAATGAATTTTGAAAATAATTCATGCAGCCGATTTTTTTATCCAACGCCTTTCACGGGTGTTTTTTGACTTTTATCCAATTTTCAGTTAATCTAGAGGCACACGGACAGCCTCATTTTTTATTCCCAACCTTATGTTTTTGAAAAAAATTGGCATAGATCTTGGTACCACTTCCACCCTAGTCTATATTCCAGGCAAGGGCATTATTATCAATGAACCTTCGGTTGTCGCTTACTCCATTATTGACAAAAAAGTCTTGGCCGTGGGCGACGAGGCTAAACAGATGATCGGCCGCACGCCAGATACCATTGTTGCCACTCGTCCGCTCAAAGACGGTGTTATCGCTGATTACAAAACCACCGAAGCCATGCTTAGTTATTTTATCAACAAAGCCATTGGCGGGTTACGCCTTTTCCGTCCCGAAGTGATGATCGCCGTGCCGGGCGGTATTACCTCAACCGAACGTCGGGCGGCTATTGACGCCACCTTGGCCGCCGGCGCCAAAGCCGCCTACATCATTAAAGAACCCATTGCCGCCGCTATCGGCGCCAATATCCCCATTGGTTCCGCCTCCGGTCATATGATTATTGATATGGGCGGCGGCACCTCAGAGATCGCGGTTATTTCTCTCGGCGGCATTGTCACCAATAATTCCGTGCGCATCGGCGGCAATAAATTTGACGCCGCCATCCAAGAATATGTGCGCAAGAAGTACAGCCTGGCGATCGGCGAAGCCACGGCCGAAATGATAAAAATTCAGGTCGGTTCCGCTCTTTACTTGACCAAAAAACTTACCGTTGATGTCAAGGGTCGTGATATGGTTACCGGCTTGCCGAGAATTACTACCGTCAATTCCGATGATGTAGTTGACGCGCTCCAAGACGAACTTGCCGGTCTTATTACCGCGATCAAGCAGGTGCTTTACAATACCCCGCCGGAACTTTCCGCCGACATTATGGACAAGGGCATTGTGCTTTCCGGCGGCACCTCGCTTTTGCGCAACATTGATGAATTAATATCCGAAGCCATAGGCGTGCCGGCCTATAATTCCGACGAGCCAATTCTTTGCGTGGCCAAAGGCACCGGCATTGCCCTGGAAAA
>LCCW01000002.1 GCA_000998185.1 Candidatus Kuenenbacteria bacterium GW2011_GWA2_42_15
CAAGAGTATGCCGCCAAAGAAAAACTTGAAATTGTCGCCTCTTTCCAAGAGGCCAAAACCGCAAAAGAACCCGGGCGAATTAAATTCGCAGAAATGTTGTCATTTTTGGAACAGGGAAAAGCAGACGGAATAATTTCTTGGCATCCGGACAGATTGGCGAGGAATAGTGTTGATGGCGGAAAGATTATTCATTTTGTAGATCGCGGCTTGATTAAGTCCCTCAAATTTCCCACCTTTTGGTTTGAAGCAACACCGCAAGGTTTATTTATGCTCAATATTGCTTTTGGACAGAGTAAATATTTTGTAGATAATTTGCGAGAGAATGTGAAGCGAGGATTAAGACAGAAAATCCGAAATGGTGTATGGCCTGGCTGGGCTCCGGTGGGCTATCTCAATAACCCCAAGACACGCGGTATTAATGTTGATAGCGAGAAAGCACCGAAAGTCCGCAAAATGTTTGAAATGTATGCCACCGGAGCATATACGCTCCATTCTCTCGCAAATTGGTGCAAGGAGAAGGGTTTGCGCGGCAACCTCGGCAAAGAGATAGTGTTGAGTAATGTGCAAAGTATTCTACAAAATATTTTCTATATCGGACTGATGAAATATGGTGGGGAAATTCATGAGGGACAACACGAGCCGTTAATCTCAAAGAAACTTTTTGATTCTTGCCAAGAAGTGATGAGTAAGCGTGGAAAATTCCACCATGTTAGAAAAAATGATTTCGCTTTTCTTGGCCTTTTGAAATGCGCTTCGTGTGGTTGTTCAATAACTGCCGAGAAACAAAAAGGTCATAACTATTATCGTTGCACAAAAAAGAAAGGAGTTTGTCAAGAAAAGCATTATCTCCGCGAAGAAGCGTTGACCAAACAAATCACTTCTTATCTTCAAAAAGTTTCTTTGTCGAGCCAAGACACAGAAAAGGTTTTGGCGGCGTTGGATAGCGAACAGGATAAAGCGAGAGAGGACGCACAAGCCGAAGTTAGTGTTTTGAAAGAGCAGTTAGCACAAGTTGAGGCGAAACTTCAAAAGTTGCTCGATATCTATTTAGCAGACGCTTTATCCACAGAAGAATACGCCGCCAAAAAGCAAAGTTTGCTGTCTCAAAAAATGTCGTTATCCGAAAAAATCACCGCCTTTGAGACAAATGGTCTGTCTTGGCTCGAACCGGCTCGTGAGTTCGTTTTATCCTTAAATCAAGCCACGAATCTGCTTTCCTCTCCCAATCCGACTGCAATGACAACATTTCTGAAAAACATCGGCTCGAACCATATTTTGCGAAATTGTGAATTCGTTTTTACCCCCAAAATTGAATACAAATTAGTCGCCGAGCGAAGCGAGGCGAACCTTTCAAACTTGCAATTTCCTACGTGGTACCCTCGGTAGGAATCGAACCTACATAACCAGCTTAGAAGGCTGGTGTTCTGTCCATTGAACTACGAGGGCGTAAAGTAATTAACAAATTTTAATCACTCGGAGAGTGATAATTTTTAAAAAATTTCTCAATTTTTAAACAAAATTTAGGTTATGCGGGGATAAAATAGGGGCGAGGAGGCAAAAATATCTAGTTTTTTCAAAAAACACTAAAAAAGCCTAAATTTACAGCTTACTTAGATAAACATACACTAAAACGGATTTTTTTTCAAATTCTGGGGATTATTTGACAGATTGTGGGGTTGGTGTTATGCTAATAAAAAGTGATATTTATTTATCCACACCTGCCTTTAGGATAGGCTTACCTAAAATACTAATGATTTCAAGGCAGTTTATCAAATTAAATACCAATATTCTTTGATACACAAAATCCGACTGACGGCAATAGGGCAGTCGGGATATTTTTTGTGTATCTTTTTGTTGTTTATAAATTATTTTTTTAAATTATTTTTGAAGACATGCCAACCGTGACTCAAAAAAATGAAAGATTTTATTTTGGCAAGAAGCACGATGTGCATGACTTGCCTGATTTAATTGAGAGCCAAAAAAATTCTTATCATTGGTTTGTAACCGAGGGACTAAAAGAACTTTTTGAAGAGGTTAATCCGATTAAAGACTATATTGGCAGAGACCTGGAGTTGTTTTTTTTGGATTATTTTTTGGATGAACCAAGATTTGACGAAGTGGTGGCCAAAAAGAGAAATACTACTTATGAAGCGGCGCTGCGGGTCAAAACCAAGCTGGTCAACAAAAGAACCGGCGAAATAAAAGAACAAGAAGTTTATTTGACCGATTTTCCGTTGATGACTGACCGCGGCACTTTTATCATTAACGGCATTGAGAGGGTTATCGTGTCCCAACTGATTCGTTCGGCTGGAGTGTTTTTTACTTCGGAATATATGCTGGGCAAGCGGTATTATGGAGCAAAAATTATTCCCAATCGCGGCGCTTGGCTGGAGATTGAAACCAATATCAACGGCATTATCAGCGTTAAAATAGATCGCAAGAGAAAAGTGCCGGTTACCTCGTTGCTACGCGCTTTTGGCTATACGACCGAAGCGGAAATCAAAGAGTTTTTCAAAGACATTGATATTTTGCCGGATTTTAAATATATAGATATTGCTTTGGAAAAAGATCCGGCCAAAACCGAAGCCGATGGTGTGCGTGAAGTTTATAAAAGAATCAGGCCTGGCGATCTGGCGACCACGGAGAATGCCAGGTCACTTATCCATTCAATGTTTTTCAATTTTGATCGCTATGATTTTGGCAAAGTCGGACGCTATAAATTGAATCAGCGCTTCGGCGAAAATTATTCCCTGGACAGAGACGACCGGGTTTTCAAAAAAAACGACCTGCTTAACATTTTAAGAGAAATAATCAAACTAAATATCAATCAAAGGGAAGCTGACGACATTGATCATTTAGGCAATAGAAGAATTCGAGCCGTGGGTGAGTTGATTCAAAACAGATTCCGATTGGGGCTAGCCAGAATGGAGCGCGCCATTATTGACAAAATGAGCACTGTTGATATCAGCAGTATTACCCCGGCCCAACTTATCAACGCTAGGCCCATCATGGGAGCTGTGAAGGAATTTTTTATGTCCTCACAGTTGTCTCAATTTATGGATCAGACCAATCTTTTAGCTGAATTGGAACACAAAAGAAGGATTTCTGCCATGGGTCCAGGCGGCCTTTCTAGAGAGCGAGCCGGCTTTGAGGTTAGAGATGTCCACCGCACTCACTATGGCAGAATTTGTCCTATTGCCACGCCAGAAGGGCCGAATATCGGTTTGGTAGGTCACTTGGCTTCATATGCCAGGGTGAATAATTACGGGTTTATAGAAACTCCTTACCGCAAAGTAGAAAAAGATAATAAAGATGGTCAGGCGCGGGTTACGGATGAGATTGTTTATCTGGACGCCTTTACCGAAGAAAAAGCCACGACTACCGCCGCCACCACTGCCATAGATAAAGATGGATATTTTTTGGAAGATAAAGCCGCCATCAGAAAGGAAGGCGAACCAGTTCTTGGCACCGTGGCTGAAATTGATTATATGGATGTGGCGCCCAATCAGATCGTTTCTATTGGCACTTCACTCATTCCTTTTTTAGAGCACAATGACGCCGTCAGGGCGCTTATGGGCACCAACATGCAAAGGCAGGCCGTGCCAATTGTCAAACCGGCCGCGCCCTTAGTCGCTACCGGCGTGGAGGGGCGAGCCGCCAAAGACTCCGGTCAGGTTTTAGTGGCCGAGCGTGACGGTGTTGTTTTAAATATTCAAGCTGATAAAATTGAAATTTTAGACGATGACGGCGAGATAAAAAGCTACAACCTGGTCAAGTTTGTCCGCTCCAACGCTTCCACTTGTCTAAATCAAAGGGTTATCGTGGAAAAAAGGCAGAAAGTTGATAAGGGCGAAGTTCTGGCTGATGCCGCCGCCTGCGATCATGGGGAGTTGGCCTTGGGGCAAAATTTACTGGTAGCCTTTATACCCTGGGAAGGTGGCAATTATGAAGACGCCATCTTAATTTCGGAGAAATTAGTTCACAACGATAAGTTCTCCTCTATTCATATTGAGGACTATATTATTGATGTGCGCGAGACCAAGCTTGGTCCCGAAGTGGTGACGCGCGATATTCCAAACATTGGTGAAGAAAAATTAAAAAATCTTGACGAAGATGGCGTGGTACGCATCGGCGCCGAAGTTTCATCTGGTGATATTTTGGTTGGCAAAATTACGCCCAAAGGCGAAACAGAATTGACCGCTGAAGAAAGATTGTTGCGCGCCATTTTTGGCGAGAAAGCCAAAGAAGTGCGCGATACCTCTCTTTATCTAGAACACGGCGAACACGGCAAGGTTGTTGACATTAAAATTTTTACTAGAGCCGCCGGCGACAAACTGCCGGCTGGTGTTATCCGCCAGATTCAGATTTCCATCGCTCATATGAGAAAAGTCCAGGTTGGCGACAAAATGGCTGGTCGTCACGGCAATAAGGGTGTTGTTTCCAGAGTGGTAGCCGTGGAAGACATGCCGTGTTTGCCAGACGGCCATCCGGTGGATATAATTTTAAACCCGCTTGGCGTCGCTTCCAGAATGAACCTGGGACAGATTTTGGAAACCCATCTTGGTTTGGTAGCCCACGATCGCGGATTAAAAGTAGTCACGCCGCCTTTAGACGGAGTGCCGGAAGAAACAATTAAGGATGAATTGGAAAAACTGGGCTACTCACGTACCGGCAAAATGATTCTGACCGATGGCCGGACCGGCGAAAATTTCCAAGAGCCAAGCACTGTTGGTTATATCTATATGATGAAACTAGTGCATATGGTGGAAGACAAAATTCATCAGCGGTCTATCGGTCCCTATTCGTTGGTCACCCAACAGCCGCTCGGCGGCAAGGCGCAATTTGGCGGACAAAGGTTTGGCGAAATGGAAGTCTGGGCGCTTGAGGCTTATGGTGCGGCTTATACCCTGCAGGAAATCTTGACTATCAAATCGGACGATGTGCCTGGCCGGTCAAAAGCCTATGAATCAATTATCAAAGGCGAGGCCATCAATAAGCTTAATATCCCCGAGTCGTTTAATGTTTTAGTTAGAGAGCTCAAGGGTTTGTGTTTAGATGTGGAGCTTTTGCAAGAAGGCAAGGTAATCAGCAAAGACGATGAATTTAAAATGGTTGAGGGCAGCCGGCGCGAAGCGCCAAAAGAAAATTTTGGCCAAGAAAGTGAGGTAGTTTAAAATTTTTACTCACCCCATAAAATTAAATTAAACTATGTTTAACGAATTTCAGCAACCCATCTTGGATTTTGACAGTATCAGGCTTAAAGTTGCTTCGCCAGAGGTGATTCACGCTTGGTCGCACGGCGAGGTTGTAAAGCCGGAAACTATTAATTATCGCACGCAAAAGCCTGAAAAGGACGGCCTGTTTTGTGAACGCATTTTTGGGCCAACCAAAGATTGGGAGTGTTATTGCGGCAAGTACAAAAGAATCCGCTACAAGGGCATTATCTGCGACAAGTGCGGCGTTGAAGTGACGAGATCCATCGTTCGCCGTGAACGGATGGGTCATATTGATCTGGTGGTGCCGGTCTCACACATCTGGTTTTTGCGCGGCATCCCATCCAAGCTAGGCTTGGTTTTGGATATCTCTCCCCAGGCCCTTGAGCGCGTCATCTATTTTGCCGATTATATTATTCTGAATGTTAATGAAGAATTAAAACGGCAAACGATAGAACAAATTCAAGATGAATATAAATCTAGAAAGAAACAAATCGAAAATGATTTTAATAATCGTATCAAGCAAAGTAAAGGTTCAGATCCCGCCAAAACAGAAGCAATCATCAACCAATTTAATCAGACTAAAAAAGAAGCGCTTGGTGAGCTGTCCGAAGCCCTGGATAAGGCTAAAAAAGAGTTATCGGAACTTAAAGCCCTGAAAATAATTTCCGAAAGCAACTATCAGGATTTATCTTTAAAATACGGCCATGTTTTTGAGGCTGGTATCGGCGCTGAGGCTGTCCATAAAATTTTGCAAAATTTGGAACTGGCCGTCATTGCTGCTCAGGTTGAAGCAGAAATGAAAAAAGCGGCCGGTGGCGTCAAAAAGAAATTGGCCAAACGATTGAAATTATTCAACGCCTTGAAAAAAAATCAAATCAAACCGGAATGGATGATTATTACCACTCTGCCGGTAATACCTCCGGATCTGCGGCCGATGGTGCAGCTTGACGGCGGCCGGTTTGCCGCCAGCGACTTGAATGATTTGTATCGTCGCGTCATTAACCGCAACAATCGTTTGAAAAAATTAATTGAGCTTGAAGCGCCGGAAGTTATTTGCCGTAATGAAAAAAGAATGCTGCAGGAAGCGGTGGATGCCCTCATAGACAACTCGGCCAGACATGGCAAAACTGTTACGGCTTCTACCGGCCAAAAGAGAATGCTCAAATCATTAGCGGATATTTTAAAAGGCAAACAAGGACGTTTCCGCCAAAATCTACTCGGCAAAAGAGTTGACTATTCCGGCCGAAGCGTTATTGTCGTCGGTCCGTATCTGAAGATTGATGAATGCGGTTTGCCGAAAAGGATGGCCTTGGAATTATTCAAACCGTTTATCATCGCGGAATTGATTAAAAAAGAATATGCGCACAATGTCAGAAGCGCCAACCGGTTTATTGAATCTGACCGCGATGAAGTCTGGGATATTTTGGAAAAAATCACCAAAGACGCTCATGTGCTTTTAAACCGAGCGCCCACCTTGCACCGGCTTGGCATTCAGGCTTTTAAACCGTTATTGATTGAAGGCAAAGCCATTCAGTTGCATCCCTTGGTTTGCCCGCCGTTTAACGCCGACTTTGACGGTGACCAGATGGCCGTGCATGTGCCATTGACCGAAGAGGCCAAACAAGAAGCCAAAGAGATTATTTTATCCAGCAAAAACATTCTAAAACCGGCCACCGGTGATCCGTCTATCACGCCGGCCCAGGATTTTGTTTTGGGTTGTTATCTTTTGACGACCATCAAAGAACGAGCTGATGGGAAGTTAAAAACATTTTCCAACGAAACCGAAGCCAGGCAAGCCTACGAAGCTAAGGTGATTGGGCTTCAAGACAAGATCAAGGTGCGTTTTAAAAAAGAAGGCCTAGTTGAAACGAATGTTGGTCGTTTAATTTTTAATAAAATCGTGCCCGCCGGTCTTGGTTTTGTGAATAAACAAATGGACAAGGGTGGTCTAAAAAATCTAGTCAGAGATGTGTTAGAAACCTATGGCACGGAAAAGGCTGTGGAATTTTTGGATAATATAAAAAATCTTTCTATTAAATATGTGACGCTTTCCGGTATTTCTTGGGGCATGGATGATTTGCCGTCTTTGCCGGAAAAACATGATATTTTTAAAGCGGCGGCCAAAGAAGTGGAAGAGGTTGAAAACCAATATAACCTGGGTTTTTTAACAAATGATGAAAGGCATATTAAGGTTGTGGAAATTTGGGTCAATGTTAAAGATAAAATAGTTGACTTATGCAAGGAAAAATTAAACAAAGCCGGCCCAGTCTTTGCTATGATGAATTCTGGTGCCCGAGGCTCTTGGGGACAGACCACGCAGATGATGGGCATGAGAGGGCTCATGGCCAACCCAAGCGGCGAGACAATTGAGTTGCCGGTCAAGGCCTCACTCAAAGAAGGCATGCAGGTTTTGGAATATTTTATTACCACCCACGGTGCCAGAAAAGGTTTGTCGGACACGGCCTTAAGAACAGCGAACGCTGGTTATTTGACCCGTCGTTTGATTGATGTGGCTCAAGATGTTATTATCTTTGAAGAAGATTGCGGGGATGACGAGGGAATTATAATTTACAAAAAGGAGTCGCAAGAAATGAATGAGACCATCGTCAAAAGAATAAAAGGCCGGGTGCTTCTGTCTGGTGTAAAAGATAAAAAGGGGAAAGTCGTCGCCAAAGCCGGCGATGTCGTTGATGAAAAAATAGCCCAAAAAATAGAAGAGATTGACCCGGCTGAAGTCAAAATTCGTTCTGTTCTTACCTGTAAATCAGCGCGGGGCGTTTGCGCCAAATGCTATGGCTGGGATTTGGGTTATAATAAAATAGTCAAAAATGGTGTGGCTGCTGGCATTATCGCGGCGCAAAGTATTGGCGAGCCCGGCACGCAGCTGACTATGAGAACCTTCCACACCGGTGGCGTGGCTGGCGGCGGTGATATCACCCAGGGACTGCCAAGAGTGGAAGAAATTTTTGAAGCGAGAACCGTTAAGAAACCGGCGTTTATTGCCCCGGTCTCCGGTACCGCGGAAATCATAAATAATGAGGTTACTAGGGAAAAAACCATAAAAATAGCCGGCACCGAGGTCCAAGAAGAAATATTTTATATTCAAGGGAAAGATATAGAAAAAATAGTCGTCAAGAATAATGCCAAGGTGAAGAAAGGCGATCTTTTAGTTGAGAGCCAGAAAAAATTAAGGGCGCCGCTTGAGGGCAGGATAGCCATCCATGAGGAGAGTGATGGCCGGCATATTTTAAAAGTTATTAAAGAAGAAGAAGTGATCAAAGAGATGGCAATAGCTCGGGGCGTTAAGCTTTTGGTGGCCGACGGCGATCGGGTGGAAAAGGGCGATCCTCTGACTAGCGGGCCGCTTGATTTGGCTGAACTTTATAAATTAAAAGGCCAACGGGCGGTGGAAAAATATGTCATCAAGGAAATTCAATATGTTTATTCTTCGCAAGGCCAGCCCTTAAACGACAAGCACATTGAAGTGATCGTCAGAAAAATGTTCTCCAAGGTTTTGATAGAAGACCCGGGCGACACCTTGTTCTCACCGGGCGAGATTTTGGAAAAAATTGTTTTAGCCGAAGAAAATGAAAAAATGGTCAAGGAGAAGAAGCAAAAGGCCTTGGCCAGCACCATTCTTTTGGGCATTACCAAGTCGTCTCTGGCCACGCAGTCGTTTTTGTCAGCGGCCTCTTTCCAGGAGACTACAAGAGTTCTCATTGATGCGGCCGTTACCGGCAAAATTGACCATCTGCGAGGCTTGAAAGAAAATGTCATTATCGGTAAATTAATACCTTGCGGCACCGGCTATGACAAAGAAGCGTATTTGGGCAAACCCAAAGCAATAGTGACGCCTAAATCAGAAGAATAATGGCCCTGCCTGCCAGTCGTTTTGTCCCGGTTGACAAGAGTCGGAAAGATATATTATGATAAAGTTATCAGTAAAGGTCGTATTTACGAAGTAATTCGCACCTTATAAATTTACCAGCAAAGTTTATGGTTAATGACAAAGAATTTTTGGAGTATGTTGTCCAAGCGCTAGTAGATCATCCGGAAAAAGTTGTTGCGGAAAGAAAAGTCGATGAAATGGGGGTTCTCTTGACTCTCAATCTCGACCCGGCTGATATGGGTTATGTCATCGGTCGCAAGGGTCAGAATGCCAAAGCCATTCGTACTCTTTTGCGATTAGTCGGCGCCAGAAATAATGCTCATGTTAATCTGAAAATCAATGAGCCAGAAGGCGGCCGCAGACCTAGTTTTTCCCGCGCCGAGGATGAGGTCACCGACACCTCCGCGGTTGATGATTTGAAGATTTAATTTTGTTCAACAAAAGAGCCATGCTACAATAGTAACGCGGCTCTTTTAATTTTAAAAAGTGAATCAAGAAAATTAAGTCAAGGAATAAATCGCTTAATTTGCTTGACTCGCTTGGCGCGCTTGCTTTATGGAGTTTGATCTCATCACCATTTTCCCCCATGTTCTGGATTCTTATCTAAATGAATCTATTTTGAAGCGCGCTCAAAAAAAGAAATTGATTAAAATAAAGTTCCATGATCCGCGCGCATTCGCCGTTGGCCGCCACAAAACCGTGGATGACCGGCCGTTTGGCGGGGGACCGGGCATGCTCATGAAAATTGAGCCGCTTTACAAAACTTTGAAAAAAATTAAAAGACAAAAAAAAGCGCGCGTGATTCTTTTTGATCCCGCCGGCATCCAGTTCAGTCAGGCCAAAGCTAAAGAATTTTCCCGCTTAAACCAGCTCGTCATGATCGCCGGTCGCTATGAGGGCGTGGATAATCGGATTGAAAAATTCATTGACGAAAAAATTTCCATCGGTTCGTATGTGCTGTCGGGTGGTGAACTGCCAGCGGCCGTGGTGATTGAAGCGGTCAGCCGTTTATTACCCGGCGTATTGGGCAATCGGGAATCGCTTAAAGAAGAAACATACTCTGAGGAATTAAAAATTATAAATTTAAAATTAAAAATTAACCAAAAAGAATACCCGCACTATACCCGGCCGGAAGTTTTTTCCTATATTGAAAAAGGCAAAAAGAAAAAAAAAAATCACCAATCTAAAATCATCAATCTGAAATTGTTGTAATTGACTGGCTCAGATTAAAATGTTATCCTATTAGCAATCATTAACCGTTAACTAAGAAGCAACAACTATGTCTAGCAGAGAGTTGTCTCTTATAAAGACCAAGGTAGCGGGTCTGCACACTAGGTTTAATTTATCTGATCCCGACTCCCGCCGGGAGTATTTTGAAGCTAAAGCTGGTTCAGAAATAAAAGAATTGAAAGAATATTTTAAAAATAATTCTTTTATTGCCTATTTGCTTGGTAAAAAAAATTCCGGTAAAGGCACTTATACCAAGTTAATGATTGAAATTTTTGGCAAAGATAAAATCGGCCATATTTCAGTCGGTGACATTGTGCGCGCCGCTTATGCTGATATAAAGGATGAAGTAAAAAAACAAGAGCTGGTTGATTATATTCACAAAAATTACCGCGGCTATATTTCAGTTGATCAAGCGCTTGACGCCTTGGTCAATAAATCACAAGACAAACTTTTACCCACTGAATTTATCCTAACATTAGTTAAAAAAGAAATTGACAAGTTAGAGCGCAGATCTTTATTTATTGATGGTTTCCCTCGTGATCTAGATCAAATTTCTTATTCTCTTTATTTCCGGGCATTGATCAATTACCGAGAAGACCCGGATGTTTTCGTCACTATTGATATTCCAGATTCAGTTATTGACGAACGGATAAAATACAGAGTGGTTTGTCCAAAATGTCAGACTCCACGTAATATCAAACTGCTAGCCACCAAGAAGGTTGGTTATGATAAAGAGAAGGATAAATATTACCTAATTTGTGACGACCCGGATTGTGGCGGCGCCCGCATGATAGGCAAAGAGGGGGACAATCTTGGCATTGAAACTGTCCGTAAAAGACTTGAATTGGATGATGAGCTGATCAAAAAAGTTTCCTCATTGCACGGTATTCCGCAAGCGCAACTCCGCAACGCGCTTCCGGTTGATCGGGCCGCAGAGCTGGTTGACGATTACGAAATTACACCAGAATTTTATTATGAACGAGCTGCCAACAATACAGTTGTGGTTAAAGAAAAATCGTGGACAATAAAGGATAATGCCGGTGTTGAAAGTTATAGTCTGATGGCCCCAGCGGTAGTTGTTTCAATGATCAAACAGCTGGCAAATATTTTGTGTCCGAGATAAATTGTTCAATTTTTTGGTGCAGGATAAAATTTTATACGATGTGGATTTGAACGGCATAATGGAGTAATTTCGTAGGGGTTTATTAGTATAAACCCAATTATAAAAAAATCTATTATTATGGGCGTATAGCGATACGCCCCTACATTCAATAAAAAATGACGGCTAACCCCCGTCTTTTTTTTCGTTTTAAAAATTTTTTGGATTATTTTCGTCTCTGACCCACGAATGCGGATTTTCCAAAATATATTGCCGGATATTATTTAACTCGTCTTCCTCGCGCACGATATGTTCATAATAATTCCTCTGCCAAACCGGCACGCCTGGAGAATTCAGGAGGAGATTGATTTTTGTCGTGGTGGCTGATTTAAAACCGCGGATGATTGCGCCAAGATTATTTTTTGGTGACTGTAGGGGCGTATTGATATACGCCCGGTCTTCGTTTGGCGTATTGATATACGCCCGGTCTTCGTTTGGCGTATTGATATACGCCCGGTCTTCGTTTGGCGTATTGGCCCCTACAGGCCTATTTATTTTTATAATGGCATGAAAATGATTAGGCATCACGGTAAAAATATCCAGTTCGACATTTTTTCTGATGTTGGCGGTATTATTCCATTCATCAAAAACAATTCTTCCCGCGTCGTTCAATTTTATCTTGCCATTAATAATCTCGCCAAATAAGGGCTCGCGGTTGTATGTGCAAATTGTTACAAAATAATATCCATATTCGGAATAATCAAATCCGGGTAACCTGATTGACCGGCGATTGGTGGCAAAATTTTTATTCATAAAATAATTATAACATTTTTATCGTTGGGGTCTATTGCCATAGACCCAATTGCAAAACAAACCCATTATGATGGGCGTATATCAATACGCCCCTACGATTTCATTTTTCCCAAATACAAAAGCCCGTAAAGAGAATCCGCTTTTGTATTTTGCGAACCCTTTCTACGGGCTGATTTTTTGACCATCGGCGTGAGTGCTGATAGTCTTTTATTTTTTTCTGAATAGCGTTATTACTCACGATGATTTATCTATTCAGGTTACGTCTTTTTCACGATTTTTATAGTCTTCCCGATTGAAATCGGGATTAGACTCGGAGTTGCTCGGTTACCGTAACTTATCCCGATTGGCTCCAATAACGACCCTTGTTTGATTTGCGAAACGAATTTTTAACTCGTTTCCTGTAATCAATCTTTAGTAAACATTTCCTTTTACTAAAGCTGGGTCCAATTTTCAAAGAACGATTTAAAACATGGCAACGGAGCGGGGGTATCTCTTTGGGAGCACTTTACCTCACCTCGTCAGGGGGGCCGCACATCAGTAGTGCTCGCCCGCTCCGTGCCGTCTGAAAATTTTTGCCGCCGTGGGTGATTGCGACAACACTCATGAGTGTGGTTGGATTTCTCCGTGGCGTCCACACCATTTTTCGGCGGCAAAGAGAGCTACTATAGCTTGGGGTCAAAATTTTGAACTACAACCTCTGGCAGATGCACCGAGTCGTAGTTCCGTGGATCCGGCATGTTCGGCGAGGTGGACTCCCAAACCACCTCAATCACTGTGCCTTCGGGTACGGGCACAAACGATCTCGCCGTCAACCGAGTAGTTTCACCCTCACCAGTGTCGGGCGATTCCATTTGGCCAATAACCTCACTGGTGTCCATCCGGCGGATGGTACACAAGAAAGATTCGCAGGTTTGCACAGGATCCTTCTTGTTTTGACCTCGGATCTCACGCCCCCAGACAAAAATTTCACCGGCAAATAAAGTATTAAACCGCCGGCTGATTTTTTTGTTCCAGGGTTTGGTTCCCACCCAGACTTCTCCATCTAGGTCGGCGCTCAATAGGCGGGTTCGATAAAAGTTTTTGTAAACTATTACCGAATCCCTGACTACAACTGTATCACGAACGGTTATGAAAACCGTATCGTGTTTGGTTACGGTCAGCGTATCCCACCGCACAACCACTAAAGTGTCATTCAGGACAGTGGTGTCCCGAATGACCACATAGGTGGTGTCGTTGAGCCGGAGTGTGTCCCATCGAACAACGGTAAGACGGATGGTGTCGGGTGGTGAACTCACCACCGTAGTGTCATGGACAGTTACAGTTACAGTTTCACGCAGGGTAACTGTGTCGCGAACAGTAACCGTAACTTGTACCGTGTCTGGGGGCTGGGGGAGAGCTTGCCATTCTGGCTGAATCACCTGCTCTCGGTCAGCTAGAATCAGCTGGCTGGGAGCAGTGTGTTTTCCGTCCGCGGCGGAGAATGACGCCCAGTAGAGCCCGTCGCGCTCTATTTTTTTCTCCACCACGGCATTACCCAACTCAAACACCTCGCCCGTATCAGCCCCGACAGGACGCAAGACGCAAGTGGCTGGTAGAGACGAGCCGAACACCAGTCGGATAATTTCGGCCGGCAAATATATGTCAATACTCACATTCTGTTCCCCCACAAAAACAGTTTGTGAATAGGGCGCGGAGAATTTATAAGCGAAAATATAGTATAAACAATTTTTTGCCACAGGAATTTGCAGTGTTTGAGATATCACCTGTGGCCGTTGTATTGTTACCCATTCTCCTTGCCATTCCATGATTACACACGAATCCGGTGTGGCCCCAGTAAAAGTAACAAAAAGCAACAGATCATTTTCCGGCAGGGGTTTATTTTTTTGCACCAGGCGAAAATCAACCGAGGTGGGGAAACCTGGTGCTACAACAAAAGCCTTGGTTTGGGACCAAAAACCTTTTCTTTCAGCCATGGCCACATATTGCCCAACAGGCAAAGCCACGGCGGCAGGGGGGTAGAACGGGGAAGTAGCGGGGCGGGATAGATCAACAGAGTTCCCATTGAGGGGGAACACGTCAATCTGCGTTGAATCCTGGTCACTGGAGAAAGCGACCGGTAGGACTTGTGCCGCTTGGCCGATGTCGGCTGGATTTTTGGTGCAGCTTGAAAAAATTACGGCCAAAATGACCGTAATAATAAACAATAAAATCCCCGCGATTTTATCCACCATTGCTATCTCCTTAGAAAATCAAATTGTACAGTTTTTTTGCCACCACACTAATATATTGCCCGGCGGTAAGGGGGTTGATCCCGCCGTACATAGAGTATGTCCACTGGTCAAACTCGGGGCCGGCGAAGACTTTATCATAGTCTCCGTATATAATGCCAGCTCCACCAGTGAACAGGTGGAATAACTCAAGCCGGGCAGATAATTCATACCCAGTGAGAGTCTCCAGTTCGCCAGCGATTAGCCCAAGGTCGGTGCGGTGGACGAGTAATTCCTCACTTGTTTCAAGCCGGCCGAACTCAACCGCAATAGCTACATCGTTTTTATGCAGTCTGCCGTCCCCACGCTCGCGACAAGAAAAGTGGTTTTTCGGGAATTGGTGTTTATAACCAATCCCAAATCGCGAGAGCTTTTCGCGTACCGGCCCTCCAATTGGATGGTTAAAGCGACCGGACTCGCCAATTCCACCGTAAAGATAAAACGAATTATTGGTGAAAAAAAGGTGAGCCGTCGCCATTGGCACAGTGTTGGAAATCCGGCGAGAAAAAACATATCCGACACCACCTGCTACTTCAAGCGACAAGTTAGGGCTGTTAAATACCAAAGTTGTGTCGCCATTTTTTTGTTTTGGCAAGGCCAGCAGCGAGTCCAATTGCCCCCGCATTTTTTTTTGCTGACCGGCCAGGTCAGCAATTTTTTCGCAGCATGTGTCGACTGGTGGGGGTGGCACAAACACACCCACTCTTTTGGCAAAGTAAAAATCCACCCGCACAACCCGCTGTTTCCCCAAGCGGGTTTGGCCAATTTTTATCCGCGCGTCTGCCGGAAGATACGGCGAGATGCGTTCCCCGATAAAAATGGCTCGGTTCACACCCACTGAGTCATCCGCCGCTTTCCAACGGACAGACGATCGATCTCGCCAGCCAAGACTGTCATAATACCCCGTCACGACAGCTAACTTCACCTCTCTGAAGAGGTAGCCCGCGAATGAAAACGCGGACAGGGTGGAGCGGCCCGCGTCAAATGGGCCGAACCAGAGAGTGGTATCCGGGTCCGCCCCCACGAGCTCGGTTTCCACAAAAAGTGAGTCCTGCCCAAAACTCGGCGCGGACAGGAGTGCCATCAGAGCCACGAGGGTGGTCAACAAAAGAGATTGTTTCATTGTGTAACCTCCACAGCTAAAATTTGAAAAATGAATTAAAAAAATAATCTCAATACTCGCTCCGCCGCGAAGCGGAAAATTTTTGCCCTTCTAGCTCCTTTCTAAATTTCTTTGGTTAAAAATTTTCTTGGTTAGTTCTCTCTGGGTCGGATATTATTCACACAGCTACACAAGTTATAGTATCTCCATTTCCAGGCCAAAACCGCGTAAATATTATCTTCCATTCCCAAAGAGAACTAACCAAGTTCTTCTTTTTATTTTCTCCTAATTTGTTGTTCAATTGTCAAACAACTGGCAAATCTCTTAGCCCCACTTCTGGTTTTTTATATGCCAAAAGCAGAGCCACGAAATATTTTTGAGCTTGTATTATAGCATAAATTTTCCAATGATAGTATCATATTTATTATTTTTTGTCAATCTTTGGCTAAAATCTGCCAAAATAAAATGCTCCGCTTAAGCGGAGCATTTTTAACAATTTGTTCAACTCATCTTACTGTTTTCCCAAAATCGCTTCCAGCACTCTTTCTTTCTCGTCTCTTATTGCTGTTATTTTTATTTTCTGCCCGGGCTTGTAGGTTTGGATTATTTCCCCAAGTGTCTTTAATCCCACGCTTTCATCCTCCACCGCGAGTATTATGTCCCCTGACTTAAAGCCCGCTTTTTCCGCCGGGCTGCCCTTGGCTACTGCTGTTTTATTTTTATATCCCGATAACAACGCCCCTCGCCCCAAAAGCTCGCCGGTTTTCAGACTTATTTTCGGGTGAGCCGAGAGACTGATGTAGCCCACTCCAAGATAGGCTCTTTCAATTTCATTTTTTTTCAAAATATTTTCCAGAATCGGTTTGGCATAATCAATCGGCACCGCCTCGCTTTGGTTGTGAACAAGCGCTACTGTTTCGCCGGCCAGGTTGATGACGGGCGCGCCAAAAAGGCTCGCGTCATAGCCCTCGCGGCAAAAAACCGCCGTGGACAGTTCCTCCGTTGATTCCACGATCGTTTCGCTCGCTCCGGTGCCGATTTTAGCTATATGCAAACTGGCCAGCTTTGATTTTGGGTAGCTCGCGATAAAGCCAAACACTTCTTGGCCCGAAGACAGTTTGTTTGTCTCGCCCAGTTTGGCCACGGGCAAATCCTTGGCCTCTATTTTTATAAAAACCAAGTCACTGCCCGGATCTTGTAAAACCGATTTTGGTTCGTGCGCGCTAAGGTTGGCAGTCAAGACAATGTATTTTTCACCGCCGATTTTTTCCAATAACCCCTTGGTGGTGATGAGCCAGCCGTCGCTCGTTAAAATTACGCCGCTGCCGAAAGCTTCGCTTTCTTCATAAAAATAACCGCCGGCGTCGGTTGGTTTTTTATAGAAATTAACCACCGCCTGGCTGGCTGTTTCTCCCAAGTCATTGATTCTTTCTTCAGCCGTCACCGTGATGTTTTCTTGCTTGTCTATGATTATTTTTTGCCCATTTTTATCATCAGCCGCCGTTTTTTTAAAAAATCCTTCATAAATAAAAACAGCAGTCAGACTCAAGATTGTCGCCAAAAGGCAGCTGAGCACAACTAAACCATAATGGTTCTTTGGCTGTTCCAGCTTGTCCGTTTCGCCTGCGTAAATTTTCGGCAACTCGTCCGCTTTAGCAGGACTATTTTGCGCACTGGATTTACTCCCCGTTTGTTTTAACGATTTTTTGGTAAATTTTTCAAGCATAAAATAGATTACAAAATTTTAAAATGTCTGCGTTAGTCGGCGTCCGGTCCCTGCCTCGCCGGCAGGCAGGCGCGTCAGTCAGCGTTAGTCTCTTAGCTCCATCTTGCGGTTAAAAGTATTGTGAGCCAGAGAACAGTTACCGCCACTCCGTAACGCCAGTAAGTTTTTTTATTTAAGGTAGCGTTCAAAAAATGTTGCGCCAAGCCGGTAAGAAAATAATAGACGCCAGTCACTAGAGCCGCTTTGGCGTCTGCCAAATTCGGCAGCCAAGAAACCGCCCAAAAAAGTTCGGCAGTCGTCAGGGTGATAACCGGGACAAACCAGAGGCTGGCCGTGGATTTTATTTTATTGATAATAAAAAATTGGTAGGTTAAAAGATAAATAACGGCCGTGGTCGCGCCAAGAATCATCCAGAAAGGCATTTTAATTAGGGCGTGAAGACTAAACATTCCGCTGAACCAAAAAAAGACGGTGGTCGTGTTTAAAATTTTTGAGATCGTGGATAAAGAATGATTTTTGTATTGGTATTTATGAAAAGTCAAGATGATTAATTGTTGCGTAAAAGCCGCGCTGCCAACCGCTAGAAAAAGCACTATTCCTTCTCTTATAATTATGTTGTTGGAAAATCCCAGAAACAAAAAACCGGCCAACAGAAATAGAAAAGGTGAAATCAAAAAATTCCAAAAATTGGCATTCCACTTGGCCCTGGCCGCCAGCCAGACAAAGATAAAATTAAACAGCATCGTGCCGCCGATAGCCCACCCAAAAAATGCGGGGTTGATAATCCCGACCTGCAGACCGAATAGTATAACCAGTCCGTAAATGTAAGCGGAAAAAATTGGCACGCGAATAATCTCAATTAATCAGAATTTATTCAAAATAAATGTTACGATATGTATTTTGAACTTTATTCATTGAGCCAGAAATATTGTTTCAAAATACTGGCCCAGCGCTGGCTGGCCTCCGTTTTACTCTCCATGTCATTTTGCGCCACTGCCGTTTTTTCCAGATCCATGGTCGTTACCACCCGGACATGCAAATCTTTGTATTCATCCGGCACGATTAACCCCAGGATATTTACCTTTTCTTCTTCTATGAGCCGCAGCCATTCCTCTTTATTGTTTTCTGTGCTGGCCCTTTTGGTCAGATATTCACCCACCGTGTTTTTGAGTCCGTTCTGGTAAGCCACGATCAGTCGGCTATTTTGTTCAGCTATCGCAGCCTTTTCGCTCGTCACCGTCTCGCCCATTATCTGTCCGGCATTTTTTTTCGTCAAAAGCAGATCCTCGTCAATCACTCGCCAGGCAATGGCGGCGATGGCCAAAATAAAAACCACTATTGTTTGGCGCCAATGGTATCTGACGAATAATTGCGCTTTGGACATATGTTTAAAGTTAGTTTTTACAAATTAATTAATTCCGATCCCATTTTCTCCCAATCTTCGCTGCTATCGTTCCATTTAAAAACATTCAGATAGTTTGTTTTCTCCGTTTCATCATAAATATTTTTTACTTTGGTTGATGAGCCGATACGGTTTGAATAAATTGTTTTTATATCTTTCAGCCGCGGTTTTTCCACCCACTCCATTCTTATCCGTCCGGCCGCGCCAGTTCTAAATTCCACTACCCATTTTTCACCGGGAATATTTTCACCAACTGGTTCTTTATATTCCGTCTCCACTTCAAACTGCCGTTTGATTTTTTCCAATGTATTTAGCCATTTTTCTCTGGTCATAGTTTTAGGTTAAATAAGTCCGCCAATTATCTAATCTGGTTATTCTTGGGTAAAAAAGGCGGATCACCCGCAGGGTGATAAATCAAGCAAATTAAGCGAGTTAAGCCTGCCTGCCCTGCCTACCGGCAGGCAGGCGGCAGGCAGGTAAATCAAACCAATCACTCATCTTCAACAGTTTAATCTTACCACAATCTGGGCTCTTGACAAGAAGGAGTAATTTAATATTCAATTTTTTTTGTTTATTTTTTGTCTGGATCCCGCATCAAGTGCGGGATGACGGCCGCGCCGCATCTCCCCTTATATTTATTTCTTGTCTCTTATTACTCATTACTCATCACTCATTACTTATCACTAATTTCTGTTTTCTGCTTACTGGTTTCACTTGCCTTACTTGTCGCTTGTCTTGCTTGATTCATTTAATTTACTGATCTTGCTTATCTCGCTGACCTCACTTATTCTTGTATTTTGTTATTTGTTTTTTGTGTTCTGACGGAAAACGCGCACCCGCAATAATTCTGCCGGTAAAAATTTCTTTCTTTGGCAATCTGGCAGGCCGCTTGAAAGCCGCCCAGCTTTTTCCAGTCCCGGTCCAAAAACTCCAAGCCATATTTCTTGGCCAGTGTTTGACCTTGCTGACTGATTTTTTCCGCTTTTTTATGCGGGCTGATGGACAAACTGGAGCCGAAATATTCATATTTCAGTTCAGCCGCCAGCCGCGCGGTTCTTTCCAATCGGAGTTTATAGCAAATATCACAGCGCTTGCCTCTCTCCAGTTCTTTTTCAAGCCCTCTGACCGCCTCAAGCCATTTTGTATTTTCATAATCACCCTCAATGATTTTTACCGCTGGCAAGGCCGCCAGGTATTTTTTAAGTTCCATGAGTCTGGCCTGATATTCTTCCACCGGCCAGATATTCGGATTGTAATAAAAAATAGTCACTTCAAAACCCAGTTTTTGCAATTCTGCCACCGGATAACAGGCGCAAGGTGAACAACAAGTGTGAAATAAGATGCGCATAAATATATCAATTATTAGTGTTTTGTTCAATATCACGGCAATCGCTGGAAAGGAGTAGCTAAATTCCTAATTTTTAATCTCTAATTTCTCCGCCAATTCACAAAGTGGGAAACCCCGACTTCATGAAGGCGGATTACCCTAAGGGTGATAATAAAATTCCAAACTTCAAACACTCAATTTTTAACAAAAATTTTGGCATTTTATCATTAGACATTTATTAGAAATTATAATTTAGACATTAGGAATTATGCAACCATCCCTATCCCCACTCACTTTATTATATAGCCCTCCGCGCCCTTATCAGTCTCCAGCCCGAGTCTCTCAACGATTCCTTCTCCTTCTCCGTCATTAAGAATTCTCGGCTGGCAAAAATCTTCAATCAGAATCGGAGTTGCCACTATTTGTTTTATCCCGGTTTTGGTCAAAGTTATTTTTAAGGCCAGTCCTTCCCTTGTCTCTTTGGACCACATCTGATCAAAAATAAAATTGCCTAGACTGTAAAAAATATATTTTCCTTGGTATTTTTCCGCCATTTGTACCACATGCGGATGGTGTCCGATAACGATTTCCGCCCCAGCCTTAATCGCCGTTCTGGCGAAAGCCATTTGATCTTCCGTTGGTTCATCTGCGTATTCTGTGCCAGCGTGCATGGAAACAAAAACCACATCAGCCTGTTTTTTCGCTTCCGCGACCGCGCTTAAGATTTCTTCTTTATTCCAAAAAGCCGTGCCCGCAGATTTCGCCCCAGCCGCGTAATTGTCAGGCGCGTACAGCTGTTCGGTTCTCGCGAGCCAGGCTATTTTTATGTCGTTGATTTTCGTGTATTTCGGCGTTCGCGCCTGCGCCAGGTTTTCTCCTGCCCCAACATAGAGTATATCGGCCTTGTTCAGGTACTCAAAAGTATCTTTCAACCCCTTTTCGCCAAAATTCGGCGTGTGGTTATTGGCCAGGGAAACTATTTGAAAATTATTATCTTTTAAAACCTCGGTCGCTTTCGGGTCTGACCGAAAAACAATTTCTCCAGTTTTAATTATTCTTCCCGCCATGATGGCGGTTTCTAGATTACCGAATGCCAGATCAGCCGATTTTAAATAGTCAGCCGTTTTTAAAAACGGATAATTAAAATTTTTGTGTTCCAGCATTTTTTGTTCCACCACCCGCGAAAGCATGATATCGCCCACCGCGACGATGATTATTTCCGGCGGTTCCGGTTCTAATTTGTTTGCTGTTACCCGTCCAACTTCAAATGCTTTTTCTGTTCGCGCGCCAACCTTATCAAAACTTATGACATTGCTGTCCCATATCAAAGCCGCTAGAAAAAACAAGCCCAGGACAAGTATCAGGGCTGTGATCGCGGTGATTACAATGAGTTTTTTGCTAGTCACCTTTTTCTAAATATTTTAACAAAACTTTTTTTGAGAAATCAGGCATGTCTAATTTTACCAATTCCATCTTATTCTTTTTTATATAAATAATTTTTTCTCCTTCCGACAGTTTTAAATTGTTTGGGTCAATGTTATTTAAGACATAAACATAGCCTTGCAATTTTTTCTTCCAGAAAATACTGTTGGATATCCATTTCCCCAAAAACCGCAAATCCGCGCGCTTGATTGGCAATCCCAGTTCTTCTTTTATTTCTCGTCTCGCGCAATCAATCGGTCTTTCTCTTTTATCCGCTGCGCCGGCGAAAACCGTTACTTTGCCAGGGTTGGCGATATTTGGTTTGCTGTCTCGTTTTTGTAAAGCGAGTTGATTACGGTCCGTGACGATAATCACGGCTGAAAATTTTGGCAGCTTATTTGTTTTCTTCATGATAGTAAATCATTTTAATCAATTCCACCATGGCGGTTAGCAGAATGCAACCGAGCAATATGGCAAGCCATTCTGCCATGCCCAGCGCCACGGTTTGAAATATTCTTTGGGCAAAGCCGTTATAGACGGCGAAAAACTGCATCCCAAAACCTATCACGACAGCCATAAGCAGGGTTTTATTATTAAGGGGGTTCGTCTGCCAGATGGGCTTGTGGAAGTTTCTGGCGCTAAAGATATAAACCAGGGTACTGATGGCCAAAAAAGTAAAACCGACGGTCCTTCCCAGATTTATGTCGCCGGTTTGTTTCCAAAAAAACTGAAAAAAGAAGAGCGTGCCAGCGGCTGACAATAAACTAATGGCGCCAATCAAAATTTTACTTTCTTTTGACAGAATCGGTTCATCCAACTTCCTCGGTCTCTGTTTCATGATATTTTCTTCAGCCGGCTCTCTAGCCATGGCCATGCCCGGGAAAGTATCGTCAATCAAATTTATCCAGATGATTTGTGAAGCCAAAAGCGGCAGCGGCCAGCCCAAAAGAATGCCCGCGCTAACCGTAATTACTTCCGCCAGTCCGTCGGACAGAAAATAAAAAACCACTTTTTTAATATTATCGTAGATAACCCGCCCTTCTTTGACCGCTTTGATGATGGTGGAAAAATTATTATCCAAAAGTATGATATCCGCGGTTTCTTTGGCCACATCCGTGCCTGAATTTACTGCGATGCCGATGTTGGCTTTTTTAAGAGCTGGCGCGTCATTGATGCCGTCGCCGGTCATGGCCACCACTTCGCCCTTGTCCTGCCAGGCTTTGACTATCTTTAATTTATCTTCAGGCGCCACCCGGGCGTAGATGGAAATTTCCGGCACCATTTCTTTCAAATCGCTCTCTTTCAGTTTTGAAAGCCGCTCGCCGTTCATAATATTTTTTGGTTCTGCCGGCAGTCCCAATTCTTTGGCGACCATTCTCGCCGTCAACTCGTGGTCGCCGGTGATAATGACCGTTTTAATCCCAGCCAGCCGCACCTCTTCAATGGTTTGCTTGGCCTCCGTCCTCAACGGATCTTTGATGCCAGTCAGTCCCACGAAAGCGAAACCATTAGCGTCGGTTTCTTTCAGCGACTTTGTTTCACTACCTACTCTCTTGTATCCGCCAGCCAAAACCCGGAGCCCTTTCTTGCTCATCTCCTCGTAAGTCTGGGTAATTTTTTCCCGCTCCAAATTAGTGAGCTCTCGCTCCGGCTTTTCTCCGTTATAAATGTATTTTGAAAGTTTTAAAACAACCTCCGGCGCTCCTTTTGCATAGATTACATTTTCCTTATCCCTCTTGTGCAAGGTCATCATAAATTTCCAAGCACTGTCAAAAGGCGCTTCGTCCAGGCGCGGTTCTTCCTTCACTAATTTGTTTTTATCCAAACCGACATTGGCTCCGGCCATCAGCAGCGCTTTTTCAGTGGGTGAGCCGCGCACGATCTGGTGTTCCATTCCCGCCCCGGGGTTTTCAATGTAACCGTTATTGCAGAGCACCCCGATCTTTAAAAGTTCAATTAGCTCGCTGCCGCCTTCCGTTTCTTTTTTAAATCCGCCTTCAAAAAAATTAAAATTATAATCCAGAGTGGCCACCTCCACCATTCTCATTTCTCCGTCAGTGATGGTGCCTGTTTTGTCAGTGCAAATTACCGTGGTGGAGCCCAATGTTTCCGCGGCCAAAAGCTGTTTAACCAGGGCGTTTTCTTTTAATATTTTTTGCATGCCAAAAGCCAAAATGACCGTCATCACCACCAAAAGCCCCTCGGGAATAATTGCCACTGATATTGCCACCGCGGTCAAAAATATTTGTTCCGCGTCATATTTTAAAAGCACACCAAGGGCAAAGATTATTAAGCAAATGCCGATTGCGAAAAAACTTAACTTTTTGGCGAACACAGCCAGTTTTCTCTGGAGTGGCGTCATCAGATCGGCCGTGTCCGCCACCAGTTTCGCGATTTTTCCAAGCGCCGTGTCTTTACCATGGGCGACCACGATGCCCAAGCCATTGCCCTGCGTCACCTGCGTGCCCATAAAAGCCATATTGGACTGGTCCGCCAACACCAGATCCCCGGCCAGGGGTCTATTTGTTTTTTCTATTTCATTCGCCTCGCCGGTCAAAGGCGCTTCGTTTATTTTTAAATTATTTACTTTCAAAATTCTCAAATCAGCCGGTATCTTATCGCCGGCGGTGACAAAGACCAAATCCCCCGGCACCAGTTCAAAGGATATTATTTGTTTTTCATGGCCGCCGCGCAGCACCTTGCAATAGTTTGTTGCGGCTTTTTTAAGGGCCAAAAGAGAATTGTGGGCCTTGTTTTCTTGGTAAAAACCCAAGATCACATTTATTAATACAGCCAAAAAAATTACCCCCGCGTTGATGTAATCTCCCAGAAAAACGCAAATTACCGTTGCGCCAACCAAAACATAAACCAGGGAGCTCTTGAATTGTTTAAAAAACAAGCTTAATTTAGATTCCGGTCTAGCCTCCGGCAGTTTATTTAAGCCGTATTTTTTTTGGCGTCTCTTTATCTCCTCATCAATAAGCCCGTCTTTGTTTGATTCCAATTTTTTAAAAATTTCTTCCTGCGTTAAAATATACCACTTCTGGTGGTCTTTTTTTTGTTTCGCTTGGTAGATTGTTTGCGAGAGTAAAGACACTTTTTAGAAAATCAAAAATAAAAAATCAAAATGCTGGTTCTGCTGGCACGCGCAATGCGTTGTTGCGTCTTATCAGCCGATTATTTTCTCTATTTCTTCCATTGCCGCCGGCAAAATTTCTTTTTTTAGAATCAGCTCTTCTCTTTTGGAAAATTTGGCCAGCACAAAATCCGAGGCTTCCATTTTCTCCGCCTGCTCATTTCGCGTGCCGATTCTTACTCGTTTAAATTTATCAGTACCGAGCTTGGCAATGATTGATTTTATGCCGTTGTGTCCGGCCGAAGAACCGTCGGCGCGCACCCGTATCTTACCGAATGGCAGATCCAGCTCATCATAGACTGCGATAATTTTTTCACTTCCCGTTTTATAGAAATTTTTTAAAGCACCCACTGTCCCGCCGGAATTATTCATGAAAGTTTCCGGTTTGGCCAAAATTATCTTCTTATTCTCCAGCCAGCCTTCGGTTGTTAATGCCTTAAATTTTTTTTGGCTTTTGAATTTATTTAAACCCCATTCGCTCGCCAAAAAATCAAGCGCCAAAAAACCAACATTGTGGCGGGTGTTCGCATACTCTTCGCCCGGGTTGCCCAGTCCGACGATTAGAAACAAATTATTTTTTTCTCCGCTCAAGGCGGTTTTTGGCAGTTTCATATTTTTTCTTGTTTTAATGCTTTTATGCTTTGATGTTCTGGTGTTTTGGTGCTCCCTGTGTAGTGTTCTCCCCCACCACCCCCTACCCCCTCCTCAAAGAGGAGGGGAAAAATACCATACTGTTTTTCTTGTTCCTTGTTAATTGTATTTTGTGTTTCCTTGTTTTCGTGCTTTATGTGCTTTAGTGCTTTCCGTGTTCTCGTTTCCATTGTGCCTGACAACCAGCCTGATCGGCGTTCCCAAAAATCCGAATTTTTGCCGCAAGCTGTTAATAATGTATCGTTTGTAATTTTCTTCCAATTCCTCGCCCGAGTCGATCTCGCAGGAAAATACCGGCGGCTTGGTGTCAATCTGCTGCAGTTTGGTGATAAATGGTCTCTTAATCGCCACCCGTCCCCGGACATTGATTCTTTTCCTCGCCGGTGGCTGTTTTTTTATGAGTTGTTTTAAAAATTTACTCAAAGAATTAGCCAGTATCTTGGTTTTGCCGGCGGCCTCTACCTCTAAAACTAATTGTAATATTTTCTCCGCGTTTGATCCAGTCTTGGCCGAGGATAGCACGATCGGCGCAAAAGCCAAATGAGGAAAAGCCCCTCTAATGAATTTTATATATTCTTCGCCAGTGTTTTCTTGCCCCGATTCTTTAATCAAGTCATATTTATTTGCCACAATAATTACTCCGGCTCCGGCCTCGGCCACTTGTCTGCCTAATTGCAAATCTTGTTGAGTCAGTTGGTTACTGATATCGATCATCATCAAGGCCACATCAGCTTTTTTTAGGACGCCGATAGTCATCCTTACTCCCATGTCTTCAAGGCTGTTGTCTTCTATTCTCGCCTTGCGCCTGATGCCGGCCGTGTCAAACAGTAAAATATGTTTGTCTTGGTAATCAATTACACTTTCATTCGGTTCCCTTGTGGTGTGGGGAATAGGGGAAACAATGGCCTTTTCTTCTTTAGCCAAGGTGTTCAGCAGTGAAGACTTCCCCACATTGGGTTTGCCGATAATCGCCACGCGCAGCAGCGCTTTTTTTTCTTTTTTTTCTTTAATTTTTTTTAGTTCCTTCAGTCGGATGTTGATTTCATCCAATAGATCGCCAATACCGGCGCCAGTTATGGCCGCCACCGAAAACGGTTTGCCCAACCCCAATTTATAAAATTCAGCCGCCGCTTGGCGAATATTCAGGTTGTCGCACTTATTAACCACTAAAATAATTATTTTGTCGCTCTGGCGCAGGTAATCGGCGATTTTTTTATCTTGCGGAGTTAAGCCGTCAATTCCATCGACTATCAACAGAGCCAGGTCACTTTTATCAAGGGCAAGCCGAGCTCTTATTTCCACCTGCTTACCAATATCATCTTTAGCCTGTCTTTTCATTTCTTTACTTTCTTTTCTTGTCAATTGCTTAATCTCACTTTTTTCCTCTGCCAAAAAACCGCCCGTGTCCACTAATTTAAATTCTTTACCCTGCCATTTGGCAGCGGCGTATTTTAAATCCCTAGTGGTTCCGGGAATATTAGAAACCATGGCTTTTCTCGTCTCCGAGAGCCGGTTGAATAAAGTTGATTTTCCTACATTTGTTCGGCCGATGATAACTACCGTGCCGGGCATAAAATTTTTTTTCAATTGTTATTTATTTGGTTGGTGCTTGTCGCCTGGCTCATTGCTTCTTGTTTAGCCCGCCACTCGTTAATCGCCCGAATGTCGTCTTGCCGGTCATAACCGGCTACGATTATAAAGCTGGCCTCTATTTTTTCGGTTTCGCCATTTTCCTTTTGACGATATGTTAGTGGTACCAAAAATTCCGGCAATTCTTTGCTGGTATGAGCCTGAAATTTATTTTTCAAAAATTTTAAAGCCTCCTCCTCGCTCCCGTCCGACAAATCATAAATTACCGTTTTTTCAAAATTCTGATTGGCCGAGTTGGCAATCCGTTCCACCTTGAAACCCATTGTTTCCGCGCTTGCTGTCAGATAAGTGGCTAGACCATCCACTGCTGTTCCGTTGGCGACAATGACCCTGATATTCTTTTCCGCGATTTCTTTCATGGTAAAAATATTTTGTGCGAAATATTGCAAATCCTGATAGTCGCCGGACTTGGGCACCAAAACATAAGCCCCTTCGTCGGTCGTCGCGGATTTTAAAAGTCCTCCCGGCGCATCATCCAGCACATAATTTTTTATATTCTTAAAATCAATACCTTCGGCCAGATTGATCAGCTGCGGTATTTCCCACGCCGCCACATTGGTTTGGATATTGTCTTGCGCCGCTTCAAAAATCCGGTAAGCCTTGTTCGGGTTTAAAAATATTTTCCAGCTCCACAGTTTATCCTTGACCGCGGCGATTATTTTCTGTTGTCTTTTGCTGCGGGCGAAATCAGAGCCTTCGCCGTTATTGCCGTGGCGCGATCTGGCGAATTGCAGTGCTCGTTCTCCAGCCATATGCTCTTTGCCTTTTGTGAAAGAAATAGTTTGCACCTTGTAGTCATCGGTCGGATATTGTTCGTCCACAAAATCACTGTCTATTACCACATCCACTCCGCCAAGATCGTCAATGACTTTTCTAAATCCGGCAAAATCTATCCGCAGCCAATAATGAACCGACACGCCAAAAGCATCAGCTACGGTTTTGGCGGCCAAAGCCGCGCCGCCATCCGGATAATCATTGACATCGCCGTAGGCGCTGGCATTATTTATTCTTTGAAAGCCGTTATCCGGAATTTTTACCAGAAGATCGCGCGGTATGGAAACCAAAGCCGCCTCTCTGGTTGAAAGTTTCAGGCTGCCGAGTATAACCGTGTCGGTTAAAAGCGCTCCATCGTGACCGGCTCCGCCAATGCCCATCAAAAGAAAATTGATGCGATCGTCTTTTGCGCCTGCCAAATTGTCCTCATCGCCCAGAATAATTCTGAATTGGCTGATTACCGGTAGCCGACCAATGGCTTGGCCGAAAGCACCCCTGGAAAACACAGCCTGCGATGACAAAATCCAGGTTAAAATAAAAAGACCTACCAAACAAAAAGTCAAAAATTTGATAGTTTTATAAACAACCCCATGTTTTTTTTGAGGCTTTTCATCACTCGGCCAAGTGGTTGGCGCCAAATTTATCCTATATTCCATTATTTTTTTATCTAAAATTTAAAGCTCTCTTGAAGAGCGCTCTTGCTTTTTTCATCATATCTTAAATTCAGACTTGCGTCAATCAAAAAACTATGTTATTATTGGGATAAATTTAGTATTTTTAGCCAGAAAATACCCTAGAGCGGTTTTAAAATAAATTACCCGCGGGTTTTGTTCCGCGGGCTGGTTAGTTGCCGTGATTTAGGGCATAGAAAACACTGGGTTTGTAGCTCAGTTGGTTAGAGCGTACGGTTCACATCCGTAAGGTCACAGGTTCAAGCCCTGTCAAACCCACCAGTGATCTTTATCTTATCAAAAGCTAATTACAGCTTAAGTCGCCGCTCACATCGGCGAGGGCTCAAAAGACACTGTGTGTCTTTTGAGCGGTTCGAGCCCAGGTGCGACCACCAGATAGACTGTAAAATTACAAAAAGATGAAGTTGATAGGTGAAAAAGTGGATAAATAAAATTATATCGGGGGGGATAACCCGCCTTTCCTTATTGTGGAGAATATGTTAAAGGATGGAAAAATAAAAATAAAAACAATCCCAAGTTTTGAATATGGTGTTATTTGGGAAGACCCAATCAGTGGACACAGAGTTGGCTGTCTTGATGTTTCAAAAAAAGAAGATGTTAAAAAATTGATGCAGAATGAAAAAGCAATTCTTGCAGTTCAAGACCCGCCATATAATGTTGATATAAATGATGAGTTTGGTAATTTGCCTTTGGATCAATATATGAATTGGAGTAACAAATGGGTTGATAACACGATAAATATTCTTGATAAAAATTCGTCTCTTTACATTTGGCTTGGTGCAGATATTAAAAAAGGATTACAGCCACTGCCTGATTTTATAATTATGATGAGAAATAAGCCCGTTAGTATTAGGAATTTTATAACCATGAGAAATCAGCGAGGCTATGGAACACAAAAAAATTGGATGGCAATCAGGCAAGAATTACTTTATTACATCAAGGGTGAACCAATTTTTAATGTTCAAGCCGAATATACGGATATTCCAAAAAAGACAAAAGGGTATTATAAGGAAGTTAATGGGAAGATTACAGAAAATTTTGAACGCAGCAAATCTTTAACCATAAGGGCAGGGAATGTTTGGCATGATATACAACAAGTTTTTTATTTAATGCACGAAAATATAGAAGGTTGCTTTGCTCAAAAGCCCCTTAAATCTGCCAAAAGAATTATTGAAGCGAGCAGTAATAAAGGTGATGTTATTGTAGATTTTTTCGGTCATTCCGGCTCTTCCTTACTACAGGCGGAGTTAAGTAAAAGAAAATGCTATACGATGGACATAGACCCAAATTATTGTAAAATAATGGCCGCTCGGTTGCTTCATTTCAGGCGTAGCGGAGAAAAGGGCTGGGGAAGAAACAAAATTTTAAAAGACGGCAAAATTTTAGTAAATGACGAACAATTGTTGGGCGCGCCAACTTTATTAGATTTAATTTAAACAATATGGACAAAAAGAATTTAAACAAAAAACTTGATGAATGGATTAAAGAGCTGCCGCAAGAAAGCAGAGAATCTTTATTGGCTCATTTAAGTGGTTTGAAATCTACTTATCCGTTCAATGAATATGAATATCGTTTGATGTATTTATTGGATAAGAAAATTATTACTTTCCAAGAATACGAAAAATTAAGGAACGATTATGTTGGTAGTAATATTTATTTAGAGTTTTATGGACTTGCCACCAGGGCTTTTGGGGTTAGAGCCGAAGATTGTTTAATTGATATTGATGGACGATTTAAAAAAGCATCAAAAAAGAACATTGAATTAAAAAAGCTAGATCCAGATTTTAAAGGAGAATATGATTTGTATTTATCGGATAATAAAAAATTTATTAAAGTTGAAGTAAAATCTAGTCGCGCTACTAATTCAAAAGAACGAAAACCATTTGAATCAAAGGCTTCATATTATAAGTCATTGGGTAAAGAGCCCTTGTGGATGAACTTTCAGCAAATAAAATTGGATATTGCTGATGTTTTTGTTTTTGTTGGCATGTGGGTGGATAAAATTCTCTACTGGGTTTTAACGAACGAAGAAATCAAAAAACACCCATTGCGAAGTCATCAGCATAGGGGTGGAATTGAATATCAAATCGGAATTACTGACAAAAATTTTAACGACTTTAAAAAATTCTTAGTTGAACCAAGCCAGCTTATAAATGCCATAAAACGAAAGAGCAAATAACAAATCTCAAAGTAAAAGGTTAAGTCTTAAAAATTTTAATTATTACAAAATAATTTTTATGTCATTTCTCCAGCAACCTGAAGAAAAAAAACCGGATTTTGAGCCAGTTACCGCCAAAGAAGAACTGATCGGTCAGATAAAAGAATTTGTCTGGGAAACCGTCAAGGTGGTGGTTTTTTCTTTAGCCATCATTATTCCCATCCGCTATTTTCTCATTCAGCCTTTTTATGTCAAAGGCGCTTCCATGGAACCCAATTTTTTTGATCATGAATATCTGGTGATTGATGAAATTTCCTATCGCCTGGGCGAGGTCAAAAGAGGCGATGTCGTGGTTTTTAAGTACCCAAACGATCCGCGTCAATATTTTATCAAACGGGTCATTGGCTTGCCAGGTGAGACCATCCAAATCAAAGACGGCAAAATATTCATTATCAATAAAGACCGTCCCGAAGGCTTACTTTTAAATGAAAGCGGCTACCTGCCAAACACTCACACACAAGGCCAGGTTGATGCAGAACTCGCGCCCGGGGAATATTATGTTTTGGGCGACAATCGCGCTTCCTCCCTTGACTCGCGCGTTTTTGGGCCGATTAGCGACCCGGCTATCATCGGCCGTGCCTGGGTTCGCGGCTGGCCGTTCAGCCGTTTGCAGGTTTTCAATACGCCCAGTTACCAATAAAATTCTTCATACCAATTTACTTTAAAAAGTTATGCCTCGCATCGTTAATAAACCGATTCAGCTCTTAAAAGGCTTTAAAGATGTTTTGCCGGAGCAACAAGCCTACTGGGATTATTTTTTATTTCAAACTGAAAAAATCATTCTCAACTATGGCTTTAAAAAAATAGATGTGCCGGTTTTGGAGCAGTCAATGCTTTACTATAAAGGCACGGGCAAACACACCGATATCGTAATCAAAGAGCTTTACAGCTTTGAAGACCAGAGCGGCGAAAATGTGACTTTGCGCCCGGAATTTACTCCCGGCATCTGCCGCGCCTACATTGAGCATGGCATGTTCAATAAGCCCCAGCCGGTCAAGCTCTATAGTTACGGTCCGGTTTTCCGCCATGACAACCCGCAGTCTGGCCGCTATCGTCAGTTTACGCAAATGGATTTGGAGATCATCGGCTCTGACAGCCCGGTCGTAGACGCTCAACTGGTGGTGATCTCTTATCGCCTCTTGGAAGCGCTCGGTCTGATTCCAGTCGTGCATATAAACAGTATTGGTTGCTCTGATTGCCGTGCCGTCTATATTGCGAAATTAAAACAATATTTGTCCAACAGCGGCAAAAAGAAGAATCTTTGCGAAGCCTGCAAAGACCGCTATGTAAAAAACCCCTTACGCATTCTTGACTGCAAGGAACCGATCTGCCGCCAGGCCTTGTCTGACGCGCCCCAAATTGTGGATTCGCTTTGTGAAGAATGCAAAAAGCATTTTATGCAAGTTTTGGATTATCTGGATGATATGGGCATAGAATATAACCTTGATGTTCGGCTGGTCCGCGGGCTTGATTATTATAACCGCACCGCCTTTGAGGTTTATGTCGGCGACGGCGGAGAAGAAAATCTCATCGCTCTCGCTGGTGGCGGGCGCTTTGACGGCCTTATGGAAATTTTGGGCGGTCGGCCCACGCCCGCCTGCGGTCTGGCCATTGGCGTTGAGCGCGTGGTCAACAAACTTCGGGAAGTAAAAGCGGGTCTGCAGATTCAAGAGTTGGTTGATATTTTTGTCGCCAGCCTTGGCGCCGAAGCTCGCAAAGAAAGTTTCCATTTATACGAAAAACTGATCGCCGAGAATTTTCGGGTCAGTGAAAATTTTTCCAAGGATGGCCTGAAAAGCCAGCTGGAAAAAGCCAACAGTGTCCGAGCCAAAATCTGTCTTATTTTGGGGCAGAAAGAATTAATGGATAAAACTATTATCATCCGCGACATGAATTCCGGCATTCAGGAAGTTATTAACTATGATAAGATCATCGCCGAAGTGAAAAAACGACTTGATCCGGCTGTTTCGCCAATCAAGAGCTACCGTCTGGAGGGTATGAAAATTACGGAAGGAAGTGCTACCGTGTCCACCCAGCCAACCCTGCCGGAACCGGCCGAAGATCGCAAAATCAGGCACAGCGATGATAATATCAACAATCATGAAGGTTTTTCCGATGATGATTATGATCTGGAGGAAGATGATGTTGATGATGATCTTGATGAAGCTGATGAGCTGGAGACCGAAGAGCGGCTGGATGACGAAGAAGAAGACTACCATTACAATCTTAAAGACGATGATATCTAAATTATTGTGAATTATGCAATGATATTTTGTAATTCATAGTAATAAAATAAAGGCGAGCAATAATTCTCGCCTATTAACCAACCTTACCGCCGCCTCCGCCTGTTTTTTTATTTGTATTGCGTAGAGGCAGTTCGTTAACCACTGGGCCATCATCTCTCGTGTAAACCGCTCCCTTTCTTCCCCCTCTTTTTGCAGTCTCAAACTCTCTCGCCAGTCAATCATGGACATTTTTTACCACCTCCTTTGGTGTTCTTTTGTTTGGTTTATTTTGTTTTAAATTTTTCTACTAAATTTTCAATCGTAAACTCCTGATGTTCACCGGCTTCCGTCAACATTTGTTTTATAAACTCCGCCAGCTCTCTAAATTTTTCATTATCAGTAAAATCCTTCAGCGCCCTTGATTCAAAATGGTGCCAGTTGCCGTGCTCATCTTTTATTCTGTCTAAAAGTTCATTCATCCCTGGCGTGTCTAAATCAATGTAAAGCGCTTCTTTGATATTTTTTTCCTTATTCTCCGGCACATGGTCAATCCTAAAAGACAACCGTTCGCCAATATTGATCGCGACCCTGGCTTGGCTGTGGCCGGTCGGTTCAAAATTAAAAACAACCTTAGTTTTTTCCTCATCGCCTTCGCCCTTGGTCAAAACCGAAGAAATTATTTTTCCTCCTTCCGCGCAATTAACCAGCTTGAAGTTCGCCAAGCCGTTTTCAGCCATATCCAAAACCACGGACAATAATTCGTTTAATTCTTTTGTCGCAATCGGCAGATATTTATATTTCTCCGGCCCGATCGCGTTCAGCCGTTCAGCCAGATTTTGTTTCAGCTCATCAAACGCCCGGATTAACTCTGGAAAATAATTTTGAAATTTCTCCGCGGTTTCGGGCCTGACTTTTTCTTTGAGCTGATTTTCAAACCCACCAATCAGTTGGTCAAATTTTTGGCTGATG
>LCCW01000003.1 GCA_000998185.1 Candidatus Kuenenbacteria bacterium GW2011_GWA2_42_15
AAGAGACGACGAGCATGGGGATCTCTTTTAAGGGTAATTCTGGTTTCGACTCGAATTTTCCTTATAAGGATTTTCTTCTCTTGGAGTAATTAGGGCTTTACAACAAAAATACCCCGCATTTATGGGGTATTTTTGTTTTTGGCTTTAGTCACATCCTGTCTATAATTTTAATTTTACACTAGAATACGCTATAATTATAGACATGAACGCAATAATCAAAAAACGCAATTTAGGTCAATTTTTTACCACAAACTCCGATTATATCCTACAAGGATTCAGTGCCTTTGTAAAAAATAAAGAAGTCACTGATCCTTTTGCTGGAAATCGGGATTTATTAAATTGGGCAAAAAACAACAAATGTAAAAAATTTGTGGGTTTTGATTGCGATAAAAACTATATTGATAAAAAAAATGTCTTTTTCAATGATTCTATAAATTCGCCTAAATATTATAAATTCGTCTGTACCAATCCGCCGTATCTGCACAAAAATAAAGCCACAAAAGAAATCAAAGGAAAGTTTTTTTCTGGTAAAAACTCCAATCTTGAAGACTTATATCAAGTTTCCATTTCTTCCATCTTAAGCTGTGAGGAAGGTATAATCATAATTCCTTTAAATTTTTTATGCGCTGAAAATTCAAAAAAAATCAGGGAATTATTTTTTGAAAAATTTGAAATAATCAAATTAAATATTTTTTCAGAACAAGTTTTTGACGATACTACATATAATGTAATTTCATTCTATTTTAAAAGAAAACAAAAAATATCCGATAAAAATATTATAGAAACGACAATTTATCCCGAAAATAAAAAAACAAAACTAACGCTTGAAAAAAAATCGGGCTGGCAATTTGGCGGGGAGTTTATTTATAAAATAAAAAATGTTAAAAATGATTTGGGCGTTTTTCGCCTAACGGAGGATTACTTAAAGTCCGGAGAATATGAAGTGGAAGTTGCACTTCAAAACATTAAAGATAAAAAAATATTAAAACTAAGCGACGATATTAAAAAATTGCTTGAAAAAAATATTTTATTTTTACGAGCCATAGACAGCAAAAACGGCAAAAAAATTCAGCTTGAAGATATAAGAAAATATAAGATAGCGGGTCTTGTCGGAAAAAACACTTCGCGAAATATGGCTCATCTGATTTTTAAAAAAGAAGTGTCTATTAGTGAACAAATAGAACTAATGAAAAAATTTAACGATGAACTGTCGGTTAATCGCGAAAAATACCTTTCTTTTTTTCTTACAAATTTCAGGGATAATAATCGCAAAAGAATATCATTTGATTTAGCTTACAAATTTTTAAACCTTATTTATTATGAAAAAAATTCAAAACAACCTGCATTATTTTGAAATATCTAAAAATAATCAAGAAAAACTGCTTGATAATTTTTATGTATTTGACGAAAAGCACCCCGATCTGAACAAATACATTAAAAATACCAAAGAAATAAAGAATCTTCTAATCACCATTAGAACACTGCAAAGCAAAAAAGAAAAATCAGCGGTGATAGATAAATATTTTTTAGAGTTATCCAAAATCATCGGTAAATATTCCAACTGTTCTGAATTCGCTTGTTTTGTGAACGCTTGCGACAATATTATAAATGAAGCAAAAAATGAAATGAACTTGCTTAAAAAAATAACTGAAAAATATTTTACCAAAAGAGTATTAAATGAAATAGTGCCCGAGGAATGGGTACAAGCGATATTAGACGCGAATTCATCGCGTAAAAAAGGTAAATGTGGAGAAAATAAGCTTATTCATATTTTAGAGAAACGAGGATTCAAAGAAGTTTTTGATTGGGATGATTTTTTAAAGGCTGATTATTGCGTAGTAAAATTTTCAAAAAAATTCAGCTTGAAAAATGTCCGCAAAAATTTAGATGTAAAAATAAAAACTAAAAAACAAAACAAAACTCTTGATTTAATAATTAAAGCGAAAAGTGAAACTTTACTTTGCGAAGCCAAACATCTAAACACTTCTGGTGGCGGGCAAGATAAACAAATTTCGGAATTAATAGAAATTCTTGGACTTACCGAAAAAAATGGGGTTTCGTATATTTCATTCTTGGATGGCAAATATTCTAATATTTTATTAAGCGATAGCGGACACGGCGACAAAATAACCACACAAAGAAAAGAAATAAAAAAATTCCTCAATAATAATCCTGATAACTACTGGGTAAATACCGCTGGTTTTACAAGCCTTATTTCTGATTTAAAATAAGGAGTTTTGGTTTTAGACATTCATCTCTTCAATTCCCGTCCACCCTGCCCAAAACCCAAAAAGACACCGCCTCTCGGCCAGTGTCTTTTTAAATCCGTTAATTCGTTAATCCACTAATTCACTAATTATCAATTTCCATCTACGCTCTCCACGGTACTCGTCGCCGTTCCTCCCGGCTCTTTCCCGATCAAACACACCTCCTGCCACGGCACATAATGCGACCGGAAAACATCTTCTCTTGGCTCCTTGCCCGCGGCTGCCGGCCACGACACAACTCTTTTGAAATAAGCGTCTGCTCCATTGTGCGCTTTTTCTACGCACTTTTTTACCCCCGGTTTTAAATCCTCTGTCTCCACTATCCTTGTATCCCCCGGTTTCACGATATTATAAATAACAGGCGTTGTCGTCGCCACTTCTCTTTTATCGCTCGTCCCCCAAAAATCAAAAAATAATTTATTGCCGTCCACTTTGGTTTGCAAAAGCAAATAATTGCCCGTGTCGTTTATAAATTTAAAATCCGGCCACGGATTGTAAATTGTCGCGTCAGTCCCCGCCGGCTCGTAATAAACGACCCGGTAAGAATGGTTCCGCCGCTCGGTTATTGGCAGTCCGGCGTTAATGGCCAGCCTAAAAAATGTAGTGCCAATCTGGCACAAGCCTCCGCCGTATTCCGGCACGGTCTTGCCTTCCCGTATCACCAATTCCGGTTTATAGCCGGTGCTAGCGTCAATCTCGCCCAATGCTGTAAGCAGTGAAAACTCTTCATCTGGCTTGATAAGTAAACCATTCAAAGAATTCGCTCCGACGCCGATATTGTGCCTTCTATTAACTGGCGAACCGCCAAAATCAGATTCGCCCCTCCCCAATAGTTCTTTTGTCCCCAAGCTGTTCACATTCTCGTTGTTTATTTTTGATTTATCCAACGCCATTATTAAAGCAGCTGTTTGCCTTTTTTCTGTTAAAACCGTCTGCTCAATTGATTTTATTGTCTCGTCAATATCTAAAATACTGCCATCCTGCGACACCTGGAATTCAACCACCCGGCCGTCTTGTATTTGGAAACGAGCGTCTTTGGCTGGCTGATTAACTTCCTTGGCTATCTCAGCCAAGGTGTTTAGCGCCTCATCACTGTCAACCCCCAAATAAACTTCACCAACCTCTCCTTCTTTTATTTTTAACCACTGACGCCATTTTCTTTCTCCGATCGTCCATCTTTTTAAAACCGTCTCTTCTCCATCCGTCCCTTGCTTCTGCGCCAAATAAATCGGCGCCAAAGACAAAACTGACCTAACTTCATCAAGCAATCCTTCAGCTCTAATTTTATCAACCGCTGGCTTGTCCTCTTCCGTCGCCAGAAAAATAGTCTGATTATCCAGATGGTCTAAATTATTTTTTAAACCCAATAAAGCCTTTTGATAATTTAAAACCGTGCCCATTTTTTCTGCCGCTATTTCTGGCTGATCGCCGACAAAAACCAAGTTAGCGTCCTTACCTGGTTTTTCCAGATTATCAAACTTGCCTCGCAAAGTATCCAACACGCTTTTTTCATTCAATTTATACTCCGGCCGGAAATTTATTCTGCCGAACAGCGCCTTTATTTTTTCCTTTTCCGCTTGCCAGCCGCCGTCCTCACGACCAATCGCGAAAGCCTTGCTCACGATTTTTTCTATCTCATAGCTCCAAAGCTCATAGGCCAAGCCGCTGCTGTCTGCCCCATGCACAATCGGTTTTATCGTCTCTGTTTTTTGTTCATATTTAAAATCAATTCCTTGTTTTCCCAATCTGTCAGTCTTGGCCAAAAGCAAGGCGATTGACTGTTCTGCCGTCTTGCCGCCCAAATCCAAGCGGCCGACCGAAACGCCCGGATATATTTTATTGCGATAATAAAAACCGTAGATTTCCACCAGCCCGCCAAGAACAACGGCCACCATTAAAAAAATGGCCATTACTATTAGCCAATTATAAATTATTCCACTTACCTTACCAACTTTTAATTTATGCGACATAAACTCACTCCGTTTTTAAAAGCTCGTTCAAAACAGTCTTGACATTTTTTTCTCTCTCTTCCTCTTCGGTTTTGGCGGTTGATAAAAATAATTTAACCGCCATGCCCTCGTGCGCGTCACTCGGCAATTTCTCTATCGGCCAATCCAACGATTGCCCGTCTTCCAATTTCAAAACCGCCAGCCGGCCCTCTATTCTGTCCACCGTGCACAGCATATTTTTTCTCTGGTTGTATGCTTCCTGTTCCATCAATCAATTAAATCCAATATTCTTATAATGTTTTATTGTAAAACCAGTCGGCACCTTCTCAAGCGCCAGACAATCAAAACGATAATCGCACTCTTCCTTTTTATCAATTAAATAAACTTGGGCGGCTTTATCTATTTTTTCCAATTTTTCATTGCCGACCGCTTCTTCCGGAAAGCCGTAGACATCCGACCCGCGCGCCTTCACCTCCGCGAAAACAATTTCACGGCTTGCTTTGTCTAACGCTATAATGTCTATCTCGCCAAACCGTTGACGATAATTCCTTTTCAGGATTTCATAGCCGTTATCTTCCAAATACGCGACCGCCGCTTCTTCTCCAATCTTACCTTTCTCTTTAGTATTCATAATGAAATTATAAATATTTTTCCTTCTCTTCTTTTTTCTTTTGTTCCTCGCGCTTCTCTGGCACCACCCTAATCATATACCTAAAGATGCTGTAAGCCCAAAAGATTGCCCATAGACATACTAGTAACAACAGAAACGGCATGCCCAGAAAACCAAACCCTTCCTGTCTGGCAAAAACCAAACCCAGTCCGACCAAACCGATAAATAAACACATGTTTCGCACTTTATTCCAAAACTTCTTCTTTAAATTATCTTCCTTATTTTTTTTGATAAATAGATTAGCCAAAAATCCCAAAATAACCATTACGCCAAATGCAATCACCGTCAAACGAAAACTGGCCAACAGCCACGGCTCCGGCCTCAAGTTGAACCAATAGTTTAAAGTCAATAAATTATGCATGTGTTTTTATAATTTCTCAAAAATTATTCCGTAATGAAATTTGCCCGCCGATATTTCCTTAATTTCTTTTAACCCGGCGCCCAAAGCCAGCTCTCTGACCTTTTCTTGCGCTATCTTCATCTCTGCCGGCGGCCCAAAGGGAAATCTACCCCGCTTCCAGTCAACCACTAAAAGTCTACCTCCACGCCTCATTATTCTTGCCGATTCGCGCAAGATCGTTTCCGGCTTTTTATTTTGGAAAAGCACACTTATTAAAAATGCGTAATCTACGGACCCATCGTGAACCTCGGTCGCGCCATAGTCTTCTAGATTTGACCAGATGGTTTTTATATTATTCAAGCCGAGCATTTTGGCCCTGTTTTCAATATTTCTCAAAATCAGCTTCAAAATATCCACCGCGTAGACAATACCGGTTTCGCCTATTTCCTGTGCCGCCTGGAAAGCAAAATATCCTGTAGTCCCGCAGCCCAAATCCGCGACCTTGGCACCGGAACAGATGCCCAATTGACGAATTAATAAGCCATACGCGTCCAAAATCTCTCTGCCGCCTGGAAATTTTTTGTCTCCCATATCATTATTTTAACGGGATTGTCGCCGAATACCATTCCAAATTTCGTTATGAAAGCGCATTCAGTGATAGTCCCTTATAAAGCTATTATATAAAAACCCCGCCAAAAAATCAACACGCTATTCGTTCTGCCCTCCCCTTGCCAAGGGGAGACATCCGCCCAAGAACCATCTTCCTGCTCTCTGCTTCAAAAATAATTTATTGAGAAAATTGACGGACTTAATTTATTGCTTTATTTCTTATCTCTTGTTAATTGTCAGCTGTTTTCTGTGTTTTTCGCCCTGCGGGCGATCCCTGCCTCGCCGCCTGCCTCGCCGCCTGCCTGCCGCCTGCCTGCCGGTAGGCAGGGTAGGCAGGGTAGGCAGGGTAGGCAGGGCAGGCAGGCGCCTTCCACTCACCAGAATAATCCACCCAGGAGAATTGGCGGGCTACATTTCTCAATCTTCTAATCTTTCCTTCCCCAATTCAAATATCGGCCGGAAACTCTGCCGGTGGATGGCGCACGGTCCGTGCTTTTCAAGCGACTCCATATGTTGTGCCGTGCCATACCCTTTATGCTGATCAAATCCGTACAGTGGATATTCTTTGTGATAATCTATTAAAATACAATCCCGCGTCACCTTGGCCACGATACTCGCCGCCGCTATGGAAATTATTTTTCTGTCGCCTTTGATGTAAAAACTGGTCGGCAAATAATGTCCAAAAAATTTTATGCCGTCAACCAAAAGATATTCAACCTGCTCTTTTATTTTTTCCGCCGCTGCCAAAAATGCTCTTCTGGTCGCCCCGATTATACCCTCGCTGTCAATAGTTTTTTCCGACACGATGCCCACTCCTATGGCCAATGCGTTTTTCTTTATCACTACAAATAATTCTTCTCTTTGTTTTAGACTTAATAATTTTGAATCGCGCAAACCCTTAATTTTCAATTTAGGCGGCAAAACCACGGCCGCGGCCACCACTGGCCCGGCCCACGCTCCCCGGCCCGCCTCATCCAAACCGGCAATGTTTCTATATCCCTGCCGGTAAAGCTCATTTTCAATTTTATAATTGGGAAAAATAAACATATTGACTAATTTTGTTTTCTTATTATAATTCTACCATAATTATCTCCCTAATCCAATCATTATGATCAAAAAAGAAATCTATCTCATCGCCCAAAACATCCGCAGTCTTTTTAATGTCGGCTCGCTCTTCCGTTCGGCTGATGTTTTTGGCGTGGATAAAATTTATCTTTGCGGCTATACTGCCGCCCCGCCTCGTTGTAAAATCAGCAAGGTCGCGCTTGGCGCAGACGCCTGGCTCCCTTGGGAAAAATGTTGGCAAACCCACCTGCTCGTTCACAAATTAAAAAAACAGGGCCTCAAAATCTATGCCCTGGAAACCGGACCAACCACCACGCCCCTCAATAGCTTCCAGCCAAAATTTCCCTGCGCCCTAATCGTCGGCAATGAAGTCAAAGGCATCAGTAAAAAAATGCTATCCCTGGCCGATGAGACTGTCTCCATTCCGATGCTTGGCAAAAAAGAATCCCTGAATGTCTCCGTTGCCGCCGGCGTTGCCCTATACACCTTAAGGCAAGCTTAGCTAACTATGCTCAGCAGCTTTCCCTTAATATAAATAACTTTTTTGGGCTTTTGCCCGTTGAGCCATTTTTGTACTTTGTCTGATGCTAAAGCTGTTTTACTCGCTTCGTTTTCAGTAATATCAGCTGGCATCATAATTTTATCCCGCACTTTGCCGTTGATTTGCACCACCAACTCAAATTCATCTGTTTGGATCAAAACTGGATCATACTCCGGCCATTTTTCAAAAGCTAATGATTTATTATGACCCAATCTCTGCCACAATTCTTCACAAATATGCGGCGCAAAAGGCGATAAAAGCGTAATTAGTAATGTGTAATGAGTAATGTGCAGTTGATCTTGCTTTTCCATCTCATTAACTAAAATCATCAACTGCGCCACGGCGGTATTGAATTTCATTACCTCAATATCTTCCCCGACTTTCTTAATCGTTTTATTTAACAAAATATCTAATTCCTTACTTTTGAATTTTGAGTTTTGAATTTTGAATTTTGATTGTAAATTCCACACCCGATTCAAAAACCGGTACACCCCGTTGACGCTTTTATCCTCCCAAGCAATAGCCTGGTCAAACGGCCCCAAAAACATTTCATAGACTCGCAAGGTGTCGGCTCCGAATTTTCTAATATACTCATCAGGGTTGATGACATTACCTTTGGATTTGCTCATCTTCACCCCACCACTGCCTAAAATCATGCCATGCGCCGTGCGCTTGCCGTATGGTTCAACCCCGCATTCTTGCGGCACCGCGCCAATATCATATAAAAACTTCCACACAAACCGGGAGTATAAAAGATGAAGCGTGGTGTGTTCCATGCCGCCGTTATACCAATCCACTGGTAGCCAGTATTTGGCTTTTTCCGGATCCACCATTTGTTTATTATTTTTTGGATCAGTATAGCGGATAAAATACCAGTTTGACCCGGCCCAGTTGGGCATCACATCTGTTTCCCGTCTGGCTTCCCCGCCGCACACCGGACATTTTGTTTTCACCCAACTCTCAATTTTCGCCAAAGGCGAATCGCCGTTTTCTGTCGGCATGAAATCATCAATATCTGGCAAAATAACTGGCAAGCTCTCATCCGCATACCAACCTGGATTTAAAACTTCGCCCTGATTTAATTCTTCATTATTTTTGATTTTTGTCCCGCGGTCGCGGGATTGATTTTTGATTTTTCCCGCGCAGTTTTCGCAGAAAACAAGCGGAATTGGCTCTCCCCAATATCTTTGCCGCGAAAAAATCCAATCATGCAGCTTATAATTCACTGCCTTTTTACTCAAACCTTTTTCTTCCAGCCACTTAGTAATTTTTTCTTTAAATTCGTTGGTCGGCAAATCATTAAACTCGCCGGAGTTAACAGCAATGCCCTCGCCAGTAAAACATTCCTGTGCTTTCTGTGTTTTTGCCTGCCCGCCATAGCCTGCCTGCCCGCAATGCTTCGCATAGCGAGGCGGGCGGGCGGCATCAGGCGCTGGCAGGCGGGTGTTTTCTGTGTTTCTGTGTTTTTGTGCTTCCTTCACCACCTCAATTACCGGCAAATTATATTTTCTAGCGAACTCCCAATCTCTTTCATCGTGCGCCGGCACGGCCATAATTGCGCCAGTGCCATAACCCATCATCACATAATCAGCCACAAAAATCGGAATTTCTTTTCCATTTGCCGGATTTATCGCTTTTATGCCTTTCAACTCCACCCCTGTTTTTTCTTTATTCAAATCCGTTCTCTCCAAATCAGACTTCTTTCTAGATTGTTCAATATATTCTTCTGCTTCATTATAGTTTTGAATTTTGCCTTTTGCCTTTTGAATTAATTCGTGCTCCGGCGCCACCACCATAAAAGTCGCGCCAAACAAGGTGTCCGGTCGCGTAGTAAAAACCGTCAAAGAATCAGTCAATAGATCAATTAATGATTTTGTGATCGGGTACAATTCTTTAAGTTCATCAGCCGCTGTTTGTTCGGCAATATATTTACCCGTTGCTTTCACTCTATACAGAGAGCGCATAGGAAAATAAGGATCAATCTCACCGACAATTTTATCTGTTAGAATAACTTCCCTCTTTGACTCGGCCGTCAAAACTTCCCCGCTCGGCAGGACCAAAGCTTTGCTATCCAGCCAATAAGCCTCCACATTGCCGCCGTGTTTAGCCGCCAACTTTTTATAATAACCCAGGATTCTCTGACTGATTTCCTCCCGCGACAATGCTTGCTCGTCTTGACCGGCCAAGGCGTTTCTTTTCACTTGCGTCGGATCAATTGCCTGATCGTCAACAAAAAAACCCGTATCATCCGCCATGACCGGTAAATTGGTTTTTCCCTTATACGCCAGGGCTTTCTTAATGGCGTTATCTCTTAATCCGCCGCTTTCTTCAATATTAAGCAGCTCAAGACCTAAATCCTGGGGAGAATTAACTTTGCATGGAATGCGCGCGGCTTTTAATAATTTCTCAATCCTCGCCTTTTTGCTGGGATTACCCGAGGCGAAAAGCATCGCGGGAAATTTTAACACTGGAAATTTTACCAAAGCTCCTTCGCTCCTCCCTATCCAATTGATCTGCTGGGTCTTGATCCGCTCCAGATAATCAACCTTGTCCAGATCATCAATCAGTCTGTCCGCATATTTAGTAATCTTCAAAACCCACTGCTCTTTTTCTTTTTTTACCACTTCCCCGCCGCAGCGCTCGCACACACCGTTCACCACCTCCTCGTTGGCCAGTCCGATTTTGCAGATAGTGCACCAATTGATGGTTTCTTTTTTCTTTTCCGCCAGCCCTTTTTTAAACATCTGCAAAAATATCCATTCCGTCCATTTATAATAATCTTCATCGGTCGTAGAAAACGACCGCGACCAATCAAAAGAAAAACCTGCTTCTTTGAGCTGTTTGGAAAAAATTTTTATATTATTTGCCGTGGTTACCTGCGGTTTTATCTTTTTCTTTATCGCGTAATTTTCCGCCGGCAAACCAAAACTGTCAAAACCAATCGGATACAAAACATTATAGCCCTGCATCCGACGCTTACGGCAGATAATGTCCAGCGCCGTATTGGAACGCAAATGGCCAGTATGTAAACCATCGCCAGATGGATAAGGAAATTCAATCAAACCATAAAACTTTTTCTTACTTTTGTCTTCCCTGATCTCAAACGATCCGTTTTCTGCCCAGTATTTTTGCCACTTTGGCTCAATTTGTTGAGGCTCATATTTTTTCATATTTTCTATTTTTTATCTGTTCATCGATGCTCTTTTAATCTCACCGCTGTTCACCGTTAATCACCATCTTACTTTTTTAATTAATTATATCTATCCTGCCCACCACCGCCGTCCTCTTACTTTTTATCTTAACACTTGCCAGCCCCGAAATCAAATAAATTTCTCTTTACTAAATTGCCTTTTCTTGATATTGTAAATACCAACGAATTGCTCCGCTATCCTGCGCCAATTTGTTAATTTTTATGCTAAAAAAATTACGCCAACTCGCCGTTATCCTTTGGCACATTTTTTCCAAAATAACTCTTGGCCTCGGAAAAGGTTTGTGGCAAATATTTTTCGAGCGACTCCTTGTACCCGGCTATAAGGGTTTTTTATTTGGCAAAAAACAGATCAACAATATATTTTTTGAGCCAAACCCAGAAAACGGCGCCCGTTTCTTGCCCAAAAGTTTCCATCGCTTGCACCTTGTTCATTCTATTATTTTGATGATTTTTATTTTAAACATTATTAATAATTTTACCACCAAGAATACCTACGCCGAAGAGTTCAACAAAAACAGCGTTTTGGCAAAAATATTTATTTCCGAAGACGGCGAGGAAATTGTTGAAAAACCTGTTATTAACAACAAAAAATTAAATCAGCCGAAATCGGAAAATATTTTGGCTGAACTGGCTACGATAGAAAATAAAAAATATTCTCCCTTTGGGTCTCCGGCTGATTCAACCGACAATAACATGCTAGCCATACTATCTCAATCCGGCGAGGCCCTAATCAAATCAGGAGCTTCGCCTTTCTTGGAAAATACCAACACGACTGGCTCCGCTAATAATACTATTCAATCTTATGAAGTCCAAGCTGGCGACACCCTAAGCAGTATTGCCGTCAAATTTAATATCTCCGTCAATACTTTACTTTGGGAAAACAACCTCTCCCTCAAAAGCTACATTCGGCCCGGAGAAAAACTGACCATCTTGCCAGCCAGCGGCGTGTCTTATGTTGTTAAAGCCGGTGATACTATCAGCGGCATCGCCAAAAAATTCAACGCTAGTGTTAATAAAATCTTATCCTACAATAAAATTGACGACAGCGCTGCCATTAAAATTAAACAAAAATTAATTATCCCTGACGCCAAACCAATCAGTACTGGTTCACTAGTTGCCAAAATGCCAAGCGCTGTTAAAAATATTTTTTCCAAGCCGTCTTCTGCTTCTGGCGGCGATTTGTTTTGGCCAACCGTCTCTCGGCGCATCACTCAATATTTTAGCTGGCGCCATACTGCCATTGACATTGGCGCCAAGTCAGGCGCGCCTATTTATGCTATTAGCGGCGGCCGCGTAGAAAGAGCTGGTTGGTCAACCGGCTATGGTTATAATATTGTCATCAACCACGGCAACGGCCTGAAAAGTTTGTATGCCCATGCTCAAAGACTCTATGTCAAAACCGGTGATCAGATCTCGGCCGGTGAAGTTATTGGTGAAGTCGGCTCTACTGGTTGGTCAACCGGCCCGCACATTCATCTTGAAATTATCATTAACGGCGCCAGAGTCAACCCGCTTAGCTATTTATAAAACCAATTATAAAGACGACACACCCGCCTGCCATCGCCTAAGGGCGGAGCCAACGGCGGGCAGGTCAATGTGTCGCCTTTGATATTGACGGACTTACTTTTTTGCTTTCTGTGTTTTTCGCCCTGCGGGCGACCCCTGCCTGCCGCCTGCCTGCCGCCTGCCTGCCGCCTGCCTGCCGGTAGGCAGGGTAGGCAGGGTAGGCAGGCGCCTTCCATTCACGGGAATAATCTATTTGGGGAAATCGGCGGACTCAATTTCTCAATTTCTAATTCCTTGTTCCTTGTTATTAGTGTTTTCGTGTTTTCTGTGCTTTCTGTGTTCCTTGTGTTTTTTATGTCACTCTGAACACTTCGTCCAAACTGGTAATCCCAGCTATTGCCTTTAGTATGCCATCCTGCTCCAGTGTCGCCATACCTTGACCAAGCGCTTTTTGTCTAACTCGTTGCTCTGATATTTCTCCTGACAGAATCAACTCTTTGATTTCGTCGGTAATGCTCAAAATTTCAAAAATGCCAATCTGCCCCTTATACCCCAAACCAGCGCACTTATCACAACCCTTCCCTTTATAAAATACTGCCTCGCTCAAATCTTTCATTTTTAAAACATTCTTCCGTCCTTCCGGCAAGGTTTCTAATACTTGTTTAATCTTTTGTCTAATTTCTTCCGTCAAATCTGCCTCCTGTTTGCATTCATTACAGATCCTTCTTATTAATCTCTGCGCCATTACCACATTGATGGCCGGTGATAATAAATATGGCTTGGCCCCTAAAGCCATAAATCTGGGTATTACTCCGGCCGCGCTGTTGGCGTGAATCGTGGATAATACTAAATGTCCGGTCAAAGCGGCATTAATCACAATCTCTACTGTTTCTTGATCCCTGATTTCTCCCACTAAAATAATATCCGGATCTTGTCTGACTATGGACCTCAACGCCTTGGCAAAAGTATACCCCTTATCTTCTCTCACTTCCGATTGATTAATGCCTTCCAGCTTGTATTCAATCGGGTCTTCAACGGTGATAATCTTATTTTCTTGTATGTTTAATTTATGTAAAATAGCGTATAAAGTCGTTGTTTTGCCAGCGCCAGTTGGACCGGTTATGGCCAAAAGACCGTTCGGCTTCTCTATCTCTTTTAATAATATCGCGCGATTATAATCATCAACCCCCAGATTATCCAAGCTCATTTTTCTTATTTTGTCGTAAAATAAAATTCTGATCACCACGCTCTCGCCATAATTGGTCGGTAAGGTGGAAACCCTGAAATCAATCGGGCTGCCCTGAACATTTAGGGTAAAATTGCCATCCTGCGGCTTGTCTTGAATGTTGATTTTCAACCCCGCGTTCAGTTTTATCCTGGAAACTAGGTACCCCCAATTTTCCTTGGCTATAACCGCCACATCATGTAAAACACCGTCCACCCTGAAACGCGCCTTGACTGTTTTTTCTTCTGTCTCCAGATGGATATCGCTCGCTTCTACCCTGGCGGCCGCCATAATAATAATACTGAGTATCTCCGTGGTTGAGGCTTGATTTATTTTTTCTTGGATACCAAAGATGTCATGAATCTCCAAACGGAAAGTTTCTATTTCTTTTTCTAAAACCTTAATGTCATCAATTCTCTCCACGCGCCTGGGTAAAGCGGAATAAAGCTTCAAAGCCGCTTCCACGCTGTCCTCGCTTGTTAAAAAAACTACGACTCGCAACCCGGGATAATCCTGTTTTATTCGCTCCACCAACCCTTGTTCATTATTGTCCATTCCTGTCGTCGCCAATCTGATTTCTTCCCCCTTTTTATATAAAAAACAGACCATGTTGTGTTGTTTTGCCGTCCCTTCATCAATCACCTTCAGCGCTTCTGCCACAATGGGCAATCCCTTCAAATTGATGTAGCCCAGGCCAAGGTTCATAGCTTTCATTTTTATCTGGTCTTCCTTTCTCTCTCTTTCCATGGCTTTTATTTTTTCGTTCAACTCTTCCTGTCGGTTGATTAAATTTAAATTATTCTTTATAAACTCCTTCGCTCTATCGGCCGCCGCTTTAATCTCATCAACCCCTTCCTTCTCTTCTTGTACATCAACTTTCGGCCCAACCGAATCTGTCGCCGGTAGCGCTGTCTCTTGCAAGTCGTCTTCTTTTTTTGAATTATTAAAAAAATTATCATTCCATCTTTCATAAAGTGGTCTTGTTTCCTCCTCTTCTCTCACCGCTTTCGATGGTTCATTTGGAATTGGCGTCAATTCATCCTTAGTTACCAGCCGATCATTTAACTCTCGCGGCACGGCAAAGCCATCCCCGGCTTGAGGTTCATTATTTAAAAAAACATCTTCTTCCCGGCCGTCATCGTTGCCTTCCAATAAATCATTTAATTTTTTTTGCGCCTCATCAATCTTTGGCATAAAAACAATATTAATTTCTTGATTTTCAGCCTTGGGCTGATCCGCCCTCAATTAACGGGAATAATCCACCTTGGTACTTGGCGGGCTTGCTTTCTTGCTTTCTTGTCTTTATTATACCCCGAGTTGATCTTTTCGCCTAGTGTTTGTTATTATTAAAAGCCCAATTAAAATCCAAAAAAATACGCTTAAATCATTTTTAAAATAAGGCACATCAACCAAACCATAAATAATAATCGTCGTCATCGTCGCCATCAAAACCACCGACCACCGACCACCGACCACCGACCACTGATAAATTCTAAAACCGACCCGGTAAAACCACACTAAGATCCCCAAGATCCCCAAGATCCCCAAGCTCCCCAGCTCGCTCCAAAAATTCAAAAAAATATTATGAGGATATAAATAAATCTCAATATATTTTCTCTCATGATATTTTTCCATTACTGCCTGATAACCGCCAAGCCCGGCTCCAGACACTGGCCTGTCCAAAAGCATTCGCCAACCCTCCTGCCACATCTCAAGGCGCACGCTCATTGAATCGCCGCCTTCCACCTGGTAATTGCCTTTGAAGTTTATTTTGCCATTTTGGATAAAAAATAAACCAACCAAAACCATCAAAATAACCGCGGTTATAAAATATTTTTTATACCCTTTGTAAAACAACGCATAAAAAACCAAACCGGCTAAAATGCCCAAGAGCGCCCCTTTCGACCCTGTCCAGTAAACCACCAGTAGCCCAACCGCAATAATAACCAGTCTAAATAATATAACAACATGACAATGTAACAATTCTCCCTTGCTATTTTGACAATTTTTTTTACCCTTCAATGGTTGCCGCGCCCAAAACCCTAGAAGTAAAATTATTATTGGCGCCAAATACAAAGCCAAAGCATTGGGATATGGATAAACCCCACCAACTCGCCTGGTTGCTTCAGCCGCCCAAAACGCGTTACTAATAAAATCGCCGGTTAATTTTTGATAAAACGCCACGATCGTCAAAACCAAAACCGAACCGGCCATGGCGCTTAAGATGTTTTTACAATCTTCCTTTCTAATTGTGTTTATAAAAACCACAAAAAACAACACGGGCTCAATAAAGTAAGCTTTCCAAATACCCAAAGCCGCTCGCGAATCTAGCGCAACAAAAACCGAAATTGTCGCCGATAATAAAAATATAAAAATACCAATATATAAAAATTTGGCCGCCCAAAAACCATTACCTCCGCCTCGCCGCTTCTTTACCGCCCAAACCGCAAATAAAATCAAAATCATTCCTTCTAAAAGAGTCATTGGCAATCCCGCTACTTCAAAACGAATCAAGTAACTTGGCAAAGCAAACACAACCAAATAAATAGCCCATTTCAAATTTTTAACAGCCAGAACCACGAACAGTAAACAATATAAGATTATCAAAAAGTAATAAAACATATTCTCAAAATTTCTAATTCCTAACATCTAAGTCCTAATTGCGTCACCCCTGTCAACTTCCCTTAATTTCTTTATTTCTTAATTTCTCTTCCAACCATCTCCCTCATCACTTCCCGATCCATCCCCTTTAATAAATATAACATCAATAAATACACCCCCGCGCCCACGATGGCTAATATTACCACATTAACATCCCTAAAAAACCACAACACCATGCCCATCACCAATGTCGCCAGCGCCGCCTTGCCTAATAGTTTTAAATCCACCCCAATCGCCATATTTCTACGCAACAAAACCGTAGTGGTTATCAGCATAAAAAACTCCACCAAAACCGTAATGACGGCCGCCGCGAAATAAGAATAGCTGGGAATGAAAAATAAATACCCGGCTACGGCCAGCACGGCAGCCAATATGTAATATTTAATCATCTCCTTCTGCTTATTAAGAGCAATTAGGGCGTAAGTGGTTAGGTGGCTCAAAAATATAATCCCCGTCGCCCAAATCAAGATCTGTAAAATCGGCGCTGACTGAGCAAATTCCTGCCCGGCGACAAAAGCAATGAGTGGTTTGGCTAGAACCGCCGCCCCAACAATCATTGGCAAGACGACCATCAAAAGTCCGGCTAGCGCCCTCTTAAACAGCCTCTTAAAATCTTCCGCTCTGTTTTCCGCCCAAGCCTTGGATAAACTTGGCGACACCAGCCCCATAAAAATAGCCGGCCAGCCAATCAGCACCTCCAATATTTTATATGGCGCGCCGTAAATCCCCACTGCCTCGCTTCTGGTCGCGGCATAAATTTCATTAACCGGCAAAACCGACAAAAATAAAGTATCCACCTTGAAATAAATCAGAGAAAAAACCGAGGTCACGGCCACCGGCCAGGACAATTTGAAAATCTCTTTCCACACCTCCTGGTTAAAAGCCAATTTCACTCTGACAAATTTTAATAAATAATTAAAATTAATGACGCAATTAACCAATCCGCCCACGACCGTAATTATTAATATCGTTATTAAACCCATCTTGTTGTAAACCGCCGCGACGGTTAAAACCAAGATCACCAATTTGCCAACTATTTCCGCAATCGCCACCCTCTTCATGTCCGCTCGGTTTTGGAAAAACGCCACCATTATCTGATCCAAAAGATTCAACCAAATGGCAATGGAGGCAAACACAACGCCCAATTTAATTGTGATGTCATAAGGAAAAAACCAAACCAGCCCAGAGGCCAAAATCATCAGTGCGGTCGCCGATGACGCGCGCAAAGTAAAAATATTATTCAAAAAAACTTCCTCACCAAACCGACTGCGCTTTAACTCGTTGACCACCACCACATATAGCCCCAAATCTGACAGGACTGCGAAAAAAAATAAATAAGAAAACACTGTGATATATTGGCCATAGCCCGACACGCCGAGATGGCGGGTCAAAATCGCCACAATCAGAAGCCCGACGATTGAAGCGCCGAATTTACCAGCGGTATGAACAATTGTATTTAACGCGATTTTGCTAGCCAATCTCATAGCTTAATCTTATCACCCGCCATTTTTATTGACAATAGAAATATTTTCCAGTCCCATCTTGTTTGTCTCGCTTACCGCCTACCGCCCTCTCTTTTTAATTTTGTGTTTGATTTTCCCCCAATTGCTGATTTCCGATTACTGCTTTCGTGATTTTTTGATTTCTTGTTTTTTTGTTATAATAACATTGATTCAAGCCGGTCTCTTGTTATTTATATATTTTTTAAATTTGGGCTTTGGAATTTTGAATTTTTATGCATTTAAAAAAATTAACCGTCAATGGTTTTAAATCTTTTGCTCATAAAGCTACCCTGGAATTTTCCAGTGGCATTACCGCCATCGTCGGCCCCAACGGCTCTGGTAAAAGCAATATTGCTGACGCTATCCGCTGGGTTATGGGCGAACAAAGCATCAAAACCCTGCGCGGCAAAAAAAGCGAAGATATTATTTTTTCCGGCTCTGATAAAAAAGCGCGCCTTGGCTTGGCCGAAGTGTCTTTAGAATTGGACAATGCGGATAAAAAAATCCCCCTAGATTATAGTGAGATCACTATCACGCGCCGACTCTATCGGAACGGCGACAGTGATTATTTAATCAATAACCATAAAAGCAAGTTGGCCGACCTCAACCTACTCCTCACTCAAGCCAATTTTGGACACCACACCTATGCCATCGTCGGCCAAGGCATGATTGATAATTTTCTTTTAGCCACCCCCGAGGAACGCAAAAATTTTTTTGAAGAAGCCACTGGCGTCAAGCAATATCAAATCAAAAAAAATCAGACCATTTCCAAACTGGAACAGGTGGGGCAAAACCTCGCCACCGCTAAAATAAGAATCCAGGAGATGGAGCCTCAACTTCAATTATTAACTCGCCAAGTTAAAAAACTTAATAAACGCAAAGAAACAGAAGTGGAATTGAATGAGGTTAGGCTGAATTATTATGGCTCGTCTTGGCAAGAAATCAATAAAAACTATCAAGACGAACTCAAAAAAACCGAGTTCATAGAAACCGATAAAAAGCTAGCGGAAGAAAAATGGAAAAATCTTGAAAAAGAGCTGAATCAAATCGTTAAAAATGACGGCCTCAACCAAACCATCGAAAAATTGCGCGGGGAACAACAGGCGGCGGCTGAACAAAAAATGCGCCTCAAAGAAAAGTTGTTCTTATTAAAAAATTCTTCGTCATCACCCGGCGGCGGACCATTTATCAATTTCCAACCGCTTTCCGAAGATCAAATGAACCAGCTGAATGCCCAGCTATCTGTGCTGGAGCACCTGCAGGAAAGTGCGCTTTTTGCTCTTGACCAAAAAAATAATGTTGAAACAATAAAAACAATCATTAATAATTTGGGCCAAAAAATAGAAAAAATAATCGCTTTTTTAAAACCTTACCTAAAACCTAAAAAGGAAACTGCCCCCAAAATAGAACAAACCAACCCGGAAACGCAAAGCCTGGAACAAAAGATAGCCCAGACCGACGAACTTTCAGACTGCTTACAAATTGAAATTAAAAACCTCCTGAAAGAAGACGAGGTCAAACGGTCCAAACTTTGGGACACTCAACAAAAATATCAGCTTGCCCAGCAAGAATTGCGCTCTTTAGACAATCAGCTAAGCGAAGCGCGTATAATTTTAGCTCGCACCGAAACAAAAAAATTTGATCTAAAGCAAGAGTCCGTCCGCGAATTAGGCTCATTGGATTTATTGGAAAACAACAACCTGCCGGCCTTGTCAACTGAAGAAAAAAACGCCTTACAAAATAAAATCAACAAACTGAAAGGCCAGCTGGAAATTATCGGCGGCCTTGATCCGGGAATAGATGTGGAATATAAAAACACCCAAAAAAAGTATGACTTTTTAACCGCCCAAATTAGTGATTTAAACCAAACGCTTGAATCATTAAAAAAAACAATCAACGATCTTGACCAAATAATCAAATCTCAAATGACGCATTCGCTGGAATCTATTAATGCTTATTTCCAAAAATATTTCGGGCTACTCTTTAACGGCGGTAAGGCAGTCTTATCCTTATTAAAAAAAGAAGTCCCCGAAGAAGATGATCCTTCTCAATCTTCCAATTATCCCGCTATTAATTTCTTCCAAGAAAAATCAAAAAACGATTATGACAGACTGGAAATTTATGCCACCCCTCCTGGTAAAAAACTCAAGTCAATCAATGTCCTCTCTGGCGGCGAAAGAGCTCTCACGAGTATCGCCCTGATTTGTGCCATTATCTCCTCCAACCCGGCGCCTTTTATTGTCTTGGATGAGGTTGACGCCGCCCTGGATGAATCAAATTCAGTTCGCTTTGCCCAAATTCTAAACGACCTATCGCATAAAACACAATTTATTGTCATTACCCATAATCGCGCCACCATGGAAAAAGCCAAACTGCTTTATGGCGTTGCCATGAGTGATGATGGCGTTTCAAAACTGTTAAGTATTAGATTGGGAGACTCATCAACTTTTATTAACACGAGGTAGCTTTCCTTTTTTATTTATAGAAATTTTGCTTCTGTAAAAATTTTTTACTTGACTTTCTTCTTCTTGTGTGCTAATATTATTTCATAAGCTTTCCCCCCATTGTGGGAAGCTTTTTAGTTTACTAAATACTTATTTAATTACGGTTGATTTCTTTATATCTATATGCTATTGAATAAACGATCACTAATATTAGCCAAAAAAATACTATTTTTTTTCTCTCTTTCCTTTGTTTTTATTCAAATTAGCCCAGATAAGATAATTTTGGCTAAA
>LCCW01000004.1 GCA_000998185.1 Candidatus Kuenenbacteria bacterium GW2011_GWA2_42_15
CAAAGAGGATGGGGACAACGGGAAATACGAAACCCCCAACCAACCACCTGCGGAAAACCCACTCGGCTTCCTTCCCTATATATTTGAGGGGGGAATCATCCTAGAGGAGTGGTGGGAGGAAACACTTGCCGCTGAACAAACCAGTGGCAAGTGATCATCGCGATTACAGGGGGAAAATCGGGCCTATAGCCCAGCTGGTTAGAGCGCTCGCTCCACAGGCGAGAGGTCGGAGGTTCAAATCCTCCTAGGCCTACAAAATAAGCCGCATGGAAAATTCCACTAAAGGAAAATCCCAGCGGCTTTTTATTTTGGGATGGAAATGGGGTCAGAGAAAATAAAAATAAAAAAAGACCTGAACAAATAACAAATTTTGTCTTTTTGTTCAGGTATAGGAATCATTTTTTTTTGGCAAGACAGTCAAAATGCCAGTATCGAATACCCCTCCTTACATACCGGTCGCATTCGTAAACATGCCCCTTGCAACCAGGGCATATGCCTAACAATCTCGTTGCATATTTTGCCCTTAAAATTTCGTTATCTGTCATGCCTTTTTTAAATTTTTGGCTCATCTCGTCTCATCTCCTTTATTTATTCTTACTCATTGATTTAGTGAATTTTAAAATAGAATACCAAAAATCCCAACATTTGTCAAGTTTTTAAATTACCCCGCAGGGAATGCTGGATCTAGTTCTCAAAATAGAACCGGGTTAAACGGTAAGCCGCCCCATTTAAAGTGGAAAGATAGTTGGTTCAAATCCTGTCGGTCTCGCCAAAACAGGCCGCCAAAAAACTAAATTCCAGCGGCTTTTTTATTTTTTACCTTTTTCTGGTTTCCTTGCGCTTTGTTAATTGATTTTTGTTTGTTGTTAATTGTTTGTCGCGTTTTGTTCTTCCCCACCACCCCCTCCCGATGGCCATCGGGAGACCCCTCCTCAAAAGAGGAGGGGAAAAACTGCCCATCACCTTTTCTCTAATCTAATTCGTTAATTCTTTAATAAATAATTTTACTCATTACTCGTTACCCGTTACTCGTCCTTGGTTTCTTTATTGCTTTATGATCGCATAACAATGAAGCAATGAAACAATGGAGCAACTCCCTCTTGTTTCCCTTGTTCCTTGTTAATTGTATTTTGTGTTTTAGTGTTTTAGTGTTTTTCGCCCTTAGGGCGATCCCTGCCTCGCCCTGCCTGTCCGCCTGCCTGCCGGTAGGCAGGGTAGGCAGGCGGCAGGCAGGCGCCTTCCACTCGCGGGAATAATTTATTTGGGAAATTGGCGGACTGTGTTTTCCGTGTTTTTTATGCTATAATTTAAAGAGACACCTGACTTTTTCCCATGCTCAAAAATAATATCCTTAAGAATCAAAGCGGCGGCATGCTGATCATGGTTTTGGTTTTCACGACTTTGTTTGCCGTGATGGCCACTGGCATTGCCGGCGTTATTTCTTCGCAGCACAAACTGGGGCTGAAAAAAATCAACTGGCAAAAAGCCATCGCCACGGCGGAAGCAGGCGTGAATTATTACCGCTGGCATTTGGCGCACGCGCCGGAAGATTACCAGGACGGCACAGGACAGGCTGGACCCTATGTTCATGATTATAAAGACAACCTGGGCAACAGCATCGGCCAATTCTCTTTGAATATCACAGCGCCGGCAGACACTTGTTCCAACGCTATAATTATAGAATCAACCGGCTGGCTGAACGACGATCCGAATGTCAAAAGAAAAGTTATGGTGAAATACGGCAAACCGTCTTTGGCTTCTTTTGCTTTTCTGACCGATTCCAATGTTTGGTTTGGAGAGGATGAAACCTTGCACGGTCCAGTTCATTCCAACGGCGGCATCCGGATGGACGGCCAAAACGACAGCCTGACCACTTCCAAAAAATCAACTTACATCTGCGGCTTGGAACATATATAAATTTTGACGCCATCACCATGGAGTTGCGCGATCTGCGCGATCTGGCTCAAGCGTCAATGTGTTCGGCCACGGAAGATTGTTATTGGCCGCAGTTGGGGCAGGGCTATCATCTTGTTTTTAAAAATGACGGCACCTTTGACATCTATCGGGTAACGCAGCTGAAAAATCCGGTTTGGGGCCATGACGGTGAAGCTTGGGTTAGAGATACCGATGACATTGATCGCGAAAACTTAATAGGAAATTATACGATCCCGGCGAGCTGTGGTATAATTTTTGTAGAAGACAATCTTTGGGTGAACGGCATTGTCAGAGGAAAAGCAACCGTGGTCGCGGCCAAAATACCGGAAGCCGGCAGCAAGATAAAAATAAGAATCAACGGCAACCTAACTTATCTGGAAAAAAGCGGCGCCAATTCACTCGGGCTGATTTCACAAACGGATATTTTGATTCCCCTGTATGGCGCGCCGAATAATTTAGCAGTGGATGCCGCGCTTTTGGCGCAAAAAGGACGAATCTTCAGGAAACTCTATTGCTACAACTGCAAGAAACCAGTGCCTTATGACGCTAGAAATTATATCATCAGAGACAGTATTGTGATTTATGGGTCAATTATTTCCAATGGCATTTGGACCTGGACTTGGGTATCTGGCGGGGCCGTGATCTCGGGCTATCGCGACACCAACACGATTTACGATCCCAATCTGAATTATAATCCTCCGCCGGGCTTCCCAACCACGGGCGACAGAAAACTTCTAAAGTGGGAGGAAACGACGGAGAAACCGTAAAACCAGCCCGCCAAATAGTCCAAGAGGAGAATTTCCAGTAAGTGAAGTGGCGGGCGCCCTAAGGGCGAAAGCACAAAAACACAGAAAATCCCCCTACGGGGGATCTCCCGAAGGGAGACACGAAAGCACAAAAACACTAAAGCAAGAAAACACCCGCCCGCCTCGCAAGCGAGAACATTGCGGGCAGGCAGGCGGTAGGCAGGGATGACAGAAAAAAACATAAGATAGAAAAATAGATGCGCTTTATAAATTCACCCAAAACAATTTTTGGCTTGGATATCTCCGATTTGTCAATCAAAGCGGTGCAAATCGGCCAGAACGGCGGAAAAAAATACATCCGGGCGATTAACTCTTTGCCGGTGCCTTTGGGTTGCATTAGCGAAGGGATCATCCGGGAAAATGAACAAGTGGCGGAGATTGTCAAACAACTAATCAATGACGGCGCTAGAAAATTTTCCACCAAATATGCCGCGCTGTCTTTGCCGGAAACAAAAACTTTTATAAAAGTGCTTGAAATTTCGGACCAAGAAATGGCCGTTGAAGAAGCGATCCGGCAAGAGCTGCCCCGCCATGTGCCGATTGGCGCGGAAGAAATGCAGATCGATTGGCAGCCGGTTGAGCATGACCTTCAAAAAAAGAAATTTCTGGTGGGAGCCGTGCCAAAATCAATCGCGGATGAATATGTAAAAGTCGCCAAGCTGGCCGGAGTTGAGGCGGTGGCTTTGGAAATAGAGGCGCAAGCTATCGCCAGATGTATCTTACCTTGGGGCAAAAAGAACCGCGACAGAGGCGGATTGTCCGGTTTATTTAAAAAAAACGCCAAAACGGAAAAGGATCGCGCCTTGGAACAGTCCGGGCCAAAAATGATCGTGGATCTCGGGGCCACCAGGACCAGTTTGATTTTCATGGACAATGGCGTGATTCAATTTACCGACAACTTATCGGAAATTTCCGGACAAAAAATCACGGAAAAAATAGCCCGGGAACTCAAATTGACAATGGCCGAGGCGGAGAAAGCCAAGGTTATTTGCGGCACTAATCCCAAAAAATGCAAGGGAGCAACCTTGAAAATAATTAATGGGAATATTAATGAATTGATAAAAGAAATCGCCAACGCCGATAATTTCTACCAAACGCACTTCGGCCAAGAAACCAACCAGCTCGCCATTATTCTCGGCGGGGGCGGCGCCACTATGCTGAATTTAGACAAAACCTTGGAAGAAAAGTTAAGCAGGAGGGTTTACCGGGGGGATCCGGCGACAAATATTGAATCCGCTTTGCCCAAGAGAGACGACTTGCTGTCTTTCACCACGGCCATTGGGCTGGCGCTTAGAAATTTTGCAGTTATTGACGCGTAAAAATGATGCGGCTAAATTTGCTTGGCAACGAAACCAAGAAACAAATAAAACAAAAAACCATTGCGCTGGAGCTTATTAATGGCGCGATTTTTTTGGCCTTGGCGATTGTTATCGCAACCACGGCCATGATCGCCGCGGAAAAATGTTTGGCGCATCGCCTGAATATTATCGGCGAAAAAGAATCTTCGGCGGAAGAAATCAGGGTAGAAAATATCAACGGGAAAATGCGGCAGCTGACTCAAGTGCAAGACGGTTATGTCAAATGGTCAACGGTGTTAAAAACGGTAATCGCGCTGGTGCCGGAGGGCGTAAAACTGAACAGCCTGGCATTGGACAAAAACAGCGGACGGCTGCGGCTGGCCGGCCAGGCGAATGATCGGGCTGACTATCTGAACCTGGAAAACAAACTTGGAGACTCAATATTGGTGGAAAAAGTGAACGCGCCGGTTTCAAATTTGCTGCACCAAAACGATGTGGCTTTCACTTTGGAAGCTTTTTTAAGATTGGCGCAATAAATAATATGAATAAAAAAAACATAACTATCCTCGCCGCTCTCTTGGCCGCTTCCCTGGCTTTGATTTTTCTTGGGTTGCTGCCGGCGGCCAATAAAATCAACGACAGCAAACGCGCGTTGGCCAAAGCCCGGGCGCAAATGAACGAGCTGTTGCTCCAGGGGCAGGATGTCAATCAGAACAAAAACGACCTCGCGGCCATAGAGAATCAACTAACGACGCTTGATAATGCTTATTTAAAGATTAGCAGTGAACTTGATTTTATCACCGATTTGGAAAAAATAGCGGACAAAAATGGCATAGAACAAAGTATAGATTTTAATAATAACGAGGCGAAGGAAGCGAACGACGCCAGGGCGATACCAATCGGACTGCAGCTAAGCGGCAGCCTAAGGGAGATCATGAATTATCTCAATGACTTGGAAAAATTAGATTATTACATCAACATTGAAACCGTCGGACTGACTTCGGGCAATAATAATCTTGCCGCCGTAAGGGCCAATGTTAGAAACTCCGAGCAACAAAATGCCAGTGAGGAAGAGACCGCAACGGCAGCAACGGTTTTCGCCAAACTGAACGGTTTGACTTACTGGAAATAATTAAGATTTATCAAAAAATATGGCGGAGATAAAATTAAAAACCGGAAAAATTTGCGAAAATATCGCCAGCCGAGCGGGGTTGGCGGCAATAATTATTAGCGCTGCTTTGCTTCTTTGGACGGTATTTTTTTTATACAATAATTTTTATCAAAGCCTAAATGATGTCAGAATTCTAACCACCCTGAAAAATCAGGTGGCGACCAAGACGGTGGACATAAAAACATGGGAGACTATCAGCCGCCGGCTGGCAGAAAAAAAACAGCCCATGGGAGAGTGGGATTTAAAATACATGCCTTTTTAACCATTGACCAAACCCATTGACAGCAACGCAATATTTGCTATACTGGGTAAATATATCAATAAATCAATAACCTATGGCGCATAGAAAAGCGGGCGGCTCAACTAAGTTGGGACGAGATTCCGTATCAAAAAGACTGGGCGTAAAAGTGACCGCCGGAGAAACGGTCAAGGCCGGTGATATTTTAGTTCGCCAAAGAGGCACGAAGATTCATCCCGGGCTAAACACCAAAAAGGGCGGTGATGACACTATTTATTCAGTCAAGGATGGAAAAGTGGAGTTTACCACCAAAAAGATGCTGAAATTCAATGGCAAATTGAAAGCGACTAAGTTCGCGAACGTGAAATAAATAAAGATTCTAAAAACCGCTCCGATATTCATCGGAGCGGTTTTGCGTTGTGAAACAATTAATTGTTTTGACCCAAACAGTAGTAGTCACCCAAATTGGTATTATTTAAGCTACCTCGATACTCAACTTCTTTTCCAGGCCATCTACTCTCTTTTCTAGATTCTGCAACTCATGGCGATAAGCCACATTGTTTAATCTAGATTTAATCTCCTCTTGGCCTTCTTCTAAAAAATCCAGGCTTGATTCCATTTTAAGAAACCTTTTATCTATAGCCTCAAAGCGCTGGTCAACTTGATTAAAGCGCTGGTCAACTTGATTAAAGCGCTGGTCAACTTGATTAAAGCGCTGGTCAACTTGTTCAAAACGTGCGTCAACAGCGTCAAAGCCTTGTTTAATCATCGAAGCTAGATTTTCAAATTCTTGTTTGTTGTTATTTTCCATATATTTAAATCATTATTTCGATTGTCTCTTTGATTATATACCTAGTGACTAAAGCAGTCAAACTTGATCACACTTCAATGAAGTGAAGATTCTGCCGGAGTAAACAATTATCTTTCCTTCATAACAAAATTAACTATTTCAATAATTAAATAAAGATAGGTAAATAATGCACAGATTGGTATAATTACCCAGAGTATTTTTTTAAAAATTATAAATAAAGCTTCAATAATTATTCTCAAGCAACTTTTATTTTTTTCTCTGCCCTCTGCGACAAAGTTAATTATTTCTTCTATCAAAGATACTTCCGCATCAACATGGTCGTTTTTATCACTGTAAATTCCAAAGCTTTTTGCCTTTTTATCATATTTCAAAGACTCAGTTAAATGTTCTGTGTGAATTATTTTTCCCTTCTTTATCAATTTAATAATTAACACTGCCGCACAAATTATAACAATTATAAAAACTATTTTTATTAACCAATTGGCATTTAAATAAAAATAAACAGCAGGTTTAAATGTTTCCCAAATAATAGAGTATCGCTCAAATATATCTTCCAAAAAAGCTGGCATAGAATTACATTAATTTTGGTTGTCTAAACTTAACGGCGGCAATAATTGGGATAACAAAGGACAGGATGTAAATAAGTATCCCTAGGTCAGTCCCCTCTGGTAAAACGGTATCAGAAATGATTGAGACTGCTAACATTATTATGGTAATAATTCCGAATTTTCTGAGTTTTGGTTGCCGCAATTCAGTTTTCTTCGAGACAGTAATTCTTTTCCCAAATATCGCCGTGACGCCGATAATTAATAAAATAATTTGAACCATAGTTTTTTGTTAATTGCTAATTGCTTATTATTTATAGGCTACTCTCGGACAAAGGTGGGCGAGCTTCTTTGGCGGCTTCGCCTAAACGGGAACTCTCCAAAATCTCGGCGGTAACCAGAGAGCGTTCGCGGCCATATCGCAAACGAGATAATTCTTTGAGCTTTTCAGCCAAAGCCGGGTCGCCCGGGGCAGGCGGATAGCAAGCCATATTAAAAGCCCGGGCGGCGGTGTTGCCAATTAACAAGCGGATGTAAGCATTGTATTTTTCAATATTCATCACATCGTATTCGCCAAAGACCGGGGCGAATTGTTTGGCCATTGTTTCCGCGTCTTCCACGCCAACCCGGAAAGCAATCATGGTGCCGGCGTTGCCAAAAACCGCGTCGCGAATCTTGGTGTCCTGGCCATTAACCAACTGCCCGATATACTGGTGCGCCATAATGAGATTCAATTTGTATTTTCTGGCCTCGGCCAAAATAGTGGCGATGGAATCAGTGACATAGTTTTGGAACTCGTCAATATAGAGATAAAAATCGCGCCGTTCGTTTTCCGGCAAATTAGCTCTGGAGAATGCCGCCATCTGCAGTTTTGAAACGGCAATCAGCCCCAAAAGATTGCTGTTGACTTCGCCGACTTGGCCCTTGGACAAATTGATAATCAAAATTTTACTTTTATTCATTACCTCTTTAAAATCAAAACCGGACTTGGGCTGGCCGATAATGTTTCTGATCATCTCGTTTTCCACAAAGCGGCCAACCTTGGAAATTAGATAACCGAGCATTTCTGATTTGTGAAAGTCCGAGGTCTTGGCCATTTCTTTTTCCCAAAAAGCCCTGACCATCGGGTCAGTGACCAGGCGCAGTTTATAGCGCTGAAAGTCTTCGTCGGTAAAAATACGCGGCACTTCGGCCAAGGTGCCGGGATGCTCTTTGTCAGCCATAAGCGTGAACATGGCATTGCGCATATTATGCTCAAACATCGGGCCGATCATCGCCGGGTCAGTCACTAATTTATAAAAAATCTGCACCATTTCCTGGGTGACAAAATCCATCTCTTCCGGCGTGTCCGCTTCCAGCATATTAAGACCAATGGGCCGTTCTGTGTCGGCCGGGTTGAAATAAATAACATCTTCGGCCCGACTAGCCGGCACAAACGCCAAAGCTTTTTCAGCCAAACCGCCGTGCGGATCAATCACGCACACGCCGTGGCCGGCCTCAATATCCTGCTTGATCATATTTTCCATAAGCACGGTCTTGCCAGTACCGGTCATACCAATAATGTAAACATGGCGCCGGCGGTCGGCATCCTTGATGCGCACTTGTTTTTCTTCGCCGCGATAAACATTTTTGCCAAGCATTAAGCCCCGGTCAGGCATTTCCACCGGCGGCGGCGATTTGCGGCTGTGAAGCCAATTGATGTTTGGCGTTTCGCAAGTGGCCAAAGGAAAATGAAAAATTGAGGCCATTTCTTCGGTATTCAAGACTAACTTTTTTTTGGCGTCAAAATGGCGGTAAATAAAGTCGCGGATAAGCTTGTCTGGCGAGCGCGGGCGGGCAATGGAAAATTTATTGCCGTATTCGTAAATATTGTACTGCGTGAAAGAATTGGCAATGTCGCTTAAGTAGGAAGCGGCCAAAGCTTGATCCCCAGCCGAGACAATGATTCTGATGTTAACATCCAGGCCGGCTTTGGCGGCTTTTTCCTCAATGCCTTTGGCAGTTTCTTCTTCCATGGCCGAGAGCTTGTGCGGAACAGTCAAGCCTTTATTTTGCTGTTCTCTTTCTTTTTGCTCTTTGGTTTTGCCAGAGGTGCCGGCAATGGCAAAGTCTTTAGCAACATTAAAAAAAGAACTGCCCACGCGACCAAGCATGGAAACGGCGCCGACGGCTTTAACGGCCTGATTCATTGTTTTGCCTTTTTGCATTTCTTTGACTACTTTAAGACCAACTTGACGCCAAGAGCTTTTGGCTGAACGGACTATAATCTGAATGGCGGCACCGTCGCCGTCGCCCAGTTTGCTCAAAGAATTGGTCACTGCGTCCAAAGGGTCGGAGTCCATTTTGCGAAAAGTTTTTAAAGGAAAAATATAAGAACGGCCGAGTGCAAACGAAGCGCCGGCGATAAAACCATTGGGCCGAAAAATATTGTAATCTTCCATCTGATCTATTTGGGCGTGCGGATATTGAGCGTGAATTTGCTGGCCAAGGTAGCGCGCTAAATATTGCGGCACGGCCACAAAAAAATCTATTTTGCCGTCCAAGGCCACTATTTCAAAAGAAAGGTGGTCCTGGCGGCCAAAAAGAAAACTGTTAAAACCGCTCTCGGCGCGCAAACCGCCAATGCCGGCAAACATTTCTTCAGCCTGGGAAATTTTTTCTAGCATCTGCTCTTTGGTGATTTCTTTTTTGGCGTCTTCCAGATTGACCTCTTTGGGCAAACCAACCCGTAAAATAATCTTGGAAAAAGCGGGCGGCAAATTAGCGCCCTGGCGTAAAACGCGGCGCACGACAGAAAAACCTAGCGTCAGAATTACGGCCAGGATAATCGGCGCGAGCAGAAAATTTAGAAACAATGAGGGTAAGAGCACATTAAAATCAAGCATAAATTATTTTTTGGAAACATTTTCATTGAGACGGATAATTTTGTCTGTTTTTATTTTAGCCTCCTGTTCCAAGAAAAATTTATTGATGCCGGGTATAAACTGAAGCCATTTTTTGATAATGGCCAAAATTTTGACGGCCACGGACTTGCCGGCCAAGAGTATGGTTTCAATTTGCCTGGCCGCCCTGTCCCCTTCTTCTTTTAGCAGGCGCTGGTGAGCGGCGTCTAAATGAAAATAAACATCCTCCAGATTTTCTTCAAGAATGTTTTCAATTTTCTGCCTGGCGATTGATTTGACTGACGGTTGGACTGCGGGCGCGGCGCTGCCAAGACTGACCGGCGAAGTCAAGCTGACGGCATCTTTTTCAGCAACGGCAGTTTCTGCTTCCGATAAAGATGTTGTTTTTTCTTTGCCGAGTTCGCCTTCTTTTGGGGCGATCATCTCGCGCGACTGCTCATTTTTTGAACCATCGCTGATAGATGCTTGCGTCGGCTCCAAAATATCAGCGACTGAAGCGCTTTTTTCCGTTTTATCGTGAAAAAATTTATTGATCAGAGCCATAGTTTATGTTTGATAATTTCAGAACAAGGACAGTCCTTTGCGCAAAGACCAGTCAAAGGACTGTCCTTGAGGTCAGCATATTTTAATTTTAACATATTCCGGCGATAAAAACTATACGCCACGGTATTTTTTGTGTTATAATCAAATTAACCCTATGTCCTCAAAAATAAAAGAGATTAAAACTAAAAAAACGCATTGGCTGGATATTATCAACGCCAGTCATGATGATCTGAAATACCTGCGACAAACATTTACTTTTGATCCGTTGGATGTGGCCGACTGTTCGCCCATGCTCCAGCGGCAAAAAATCAATGACCGCAAACAGTATGTTTTTATCGTCCTGCAATTCCCGATCTACGGCCGAGCGACCGGCGCGGTGGAGCCCTCGGAGATTGATACTTTTGTCAGCAAAAAACAACTGGTGACGGTGCATGACGGACGGCTGAAACCATTAGTGGATTTCTTTAATCTGTGCCAGACAGACACCCTGACCCGGGCCAATCTGGAGCAGGACGAACCGATGGTAATATTTTTCAAAATATTAAACAAGCTTTACGACTACTGCTACCCGATTTTGAATCACATCAATCTGGACATTGACCGGGTGGAAAAAGACATTCTAAAGCGCGCTGAAGAGGAAACAATAAAAAATATCCTTTCCATCAAGCGCAACATCGTCAATTTCCAAAAAACCATGCAATCGCATTACGGCATTTTGCAGAACTTCGTGGAAATTATGGGGGAATTGAATGCCTCGCGGGAACTGAAAACTGAATTTTACAATCTGATCAGCCACACCAAAGACATCTGGAATACTTTGGTGAATTACAAGGATACGATTAACGCGCTGCATGAAACGCAATCGTCAATGACCAGTTTGAAAATCAACGAGATCATGAAAACCCTGACGATATTTTCGGTGATTGTTTTCCCGCTAACATTGCTGGCCGCCATTTTCGGCATGAACACGATTCAGTCAATGCCTTTCGTGGAGCAGGAGCACGGTTTTTGGTATGTGCTCGCCGTTATGGCTTTCGCCGTTGTCTGCATGTTCGGATATTTTAAGAAAAGAAAATGGCTGTGAGAATAATTTTTAATTTCAAATTTTTCCGCCAAGTTCCATGGTGAATAATCCAAGTTTGTGGTAGGCGGATCACCCGCAGGGTGATAATTTTTAAACAATCAGGCCGGTGGTCCGTTTTTTGTCCCATCCTCAGTTGAGTTTAAAAGATTGAGTATCTTTTAAACGGGTAGGGGGTGGTGGTGAAATAAAAAAAATAAGTTATGGGGGTTATACACAATCTAAATAATTTAACGCCCTTGAGAAAAAAATTGCGGAGCGAAATGACCGAACCAGAATGGCGTTTATGGTACCAGATAAGAAATAGCCTGCTGGGTTATAAATTCAGACGCCAACATAGTATTGGACCATACATTGTTGATTTTTATTGTCCTAAGAAAAAACTAATTATTGAAATTGATGGTGGACAGCACAATGAAGATAAAAATATAGAGCAAGACCTAGAAAGAACCCGATATTTTAACAATTTGGGTATAAGAGTATTTAGGGTTTGGAACAATGACATGATGCAAAACTTAGAGGGTGTAATTGAAGAGTTAATTAGAATTTTAAATGTTAGTGAATAAATCACAGCACCCCTCCCTACCCTCCCCTCACTTGAGGGGAGGACGATTATACCCGCCGACTTGGGCGATTTTTATTTGCCAAAAAACTTTTTTTAAGGTAATTTTAAGAATATGGAAACGGTCAAACTATTTAATACTCTCACAAAGAAGAAGGATCGCTTTCAGCCGATTAAAGACAATCAGGTCGGTCTTTATACTTGCGGGCCGACGGTTTATAACTATGCCCACATCGGCAATTTGAGAACCTATATTTTTGAGGATGTTTTAAAACGCGTTTTGAAATTCAACGGCTACCAAGTCAAACATGTGATGAATGTGACTGATGTCGGCCATTTAACCGGCGACCGCGACATGGGCGAAGACAAAATGGAAAAAGGGGTAAGGAATACGATTTATTTTAGATGTCCTAATTGTGGGGAATGGTCGCCATCTGGCATACAAATCGAAAAAGAGTTACTGAATACCCTAGGAGATGCAAATATTCGGTCAATGCACCCACGGTGTAATAAATGCTGGAAGTCTTCTTGCTTAAAACGGGAGATCATCAAACATGGGACAGATTTTTTAAAAGAAAATAAAGAACAACCAGCATGGGAAGTCACCGCTTTTTACTGGCAAGCGTTCAGAGATGACATGAAAAAATTGAACATTGCTGAACCGGACATCTGGTGCAAAGCCACTGACCACATCCAAGAACAAATTGACCTGATCAAAAAACTTGAAGAAAAAAAATTTACTTATAAAACCTCCGACGGCATTTATTTTGATACCTCAAGGTTTAAGGATTATAACAAATTAAGTCACCAACCATTGGAGAACTTAATTGAGGGCGCCCGGGTGGAAAAAAACGACGAAAAGAAAAACCCGACCGATTTTGCCCTGTGGAAATTCTCGCCCCGGAACGAAAAAAGGCAGATGGAATGGAAAAGCCCGTGGGGAGTCGGCTTCCCCGGCTGGCACATTGAGTGTTCAGCCATGAGCATGAAATATTTAGATGTAGGGGCGTATGGCGATACGCCCATGCTGGATATTCATTGTGGCGGCATTGACCACATTAATATCCATCACACCAATGAGATTGCCCAATCCGAAGCCGCCACTGGCCAGAAATTTTTTAATTACTGGTTGCATGGGGCTTTTTTGAATCTAGCCGGCGGCGACAAAATGGCCAAGAGCGCGGATAATTTCTTGACTTTGACAAGCGAATTTATTGACAAGAATATCAATCCATTAGTTTATCGCTATGCGGCTTTTCAGACCCACTACCGCAAACCAATGGAATGGAGTGAAGAATTGGTAAAATCAGCCGCAGTGGCTTTGAATAATTTATATGATGAATTTATCAAGCTCAAACAATCATGGTTTAAGGCCAAACCGGAGCCGATGTTAATTGATAAATTCAAAACCGCCATCAATGACGACCTGAATATGCCACAAGCGCTCGCGATAACCTGGGAGGCGATCAAAGCTGATTTAAGTGATAAAATTAAGCGGGCTACGCTCTTGGAGTTTGACAAAGTGCTGGGATTAAGTTTAAATAAGGTGAAACCGACAACGGTGAAAATTCCGGCTGAAATTAAAAAGCTGGCTGAGGAGCGACAAGCAGCCCGGGCAAATAAAGACTGGACCAAAGCCGATGAATTGAGAAAAACAATTTCTGAGTTGGGATTTACGGTGGAAGATGCGGGGAATGATTTTATGATAAAAAAGTCATAAAACAAAGGCGACATTTTGGGTAACCACCCTAAAGGCGGCATTCCGGAATGCCGCCTTTAAAAGGATACTTCAACCAATTCCGGATAATGCAACGAGCTGTATTGCCAATCAGCTGGCAAGTTGTGCTTTTCCGGATTGTGAACAGTGTAATTAAAATGGTTTTCAAAATCAGAGTCGTTCGCCACAACATGGCTATAAAATGATTTTTGCCATTGAAATTTAGGAAATGGCTGACCGGGATATTTTTTGATAAACTCGTGGCAAAAAATTGATAATTTCGGCACGATGAATGTCTGATCATAATGGCGCGAATATTGTTCTCCCTGCAGGCGACATTCCGGAATGTCGCCTTTATGAATATGGCCTTTATGGTAATTTATGATGTAATTTATATCCCTGGCAGTTTCTTTTTTTATTGATTGCAATATCTTGGAAATATTATACTCGTCGCCCGGCTGAACCAATAAATTTAAGTGATCGCAAATAACAGAAAAGGCGTATAATTTAAACCTCTTTAATTGTTCACAAATTTTTAATTCTTCAATTAATAATTCACAGAATATTGGCTCCCGAAAATAAGGATAATTATCAGAAGTTTTGGTAACAACAAAATAAACGTAGTCTTGTCCATAAAATCTTTTTTGGGAGTCGCGATGCAAGAACATAGGCAACATTTATTGGAGTGAGTAACCGCTTTCACGCCCGCCCGCTAAAGGCGACCTGCTTGTTAAAGGCGACATTCCGGAATGTCGCCTTTATGATTGGGTCATATTCTGCCTGCCAGCTGGCCGCAGGCGGCTGAAATATCAGCGCCGAAACTGTAGCGGGCAGTCACGGCCACGCCGTTTTTTTTCAAAATTGACTGGAATCTTGTCAAGCGCTCCGGCGAAGAAGGCTCAAACGCGCCGGTCAAATTATAAGTCAACAGATTGACCAAATAGAGTTTCTTATTCATAAGCAAAGAAAGCTGGCGCGCCTGCTCATCGCTGTCATTAACGGCTTTGATCAACAAATATTCAAACATCACTTTACGGCTTGTTTTTTTAAGATAATAATCAACGGCTGCGAATAATTGCGCCAGCGGATACTGCCTGGCGACGGGCATCAGGCGCGCGCGTGTCTGGTCGTCCGGGGCGTGAAGCGAAACAGCCAGATTAATCTCCATTTTTTCTTCAGCTAATCTTTTAATGCCGGACGGAATGCCGGCCGTGGAAATGGAAAAATGGCGGGCGCCAATATGTAAATTGTCCTTGGTATTTAGGGTTCTAATAGCGGCGATGATATTATCATAATTCAAAAACGGCTCGCCCATACCCATAAAAACCAAGCTATTCACCCGTTGCTTTTTATCTTTAAGATAGCGGGCAAAATACAAGACCTGGGTGATAATTTCATCGGCCGTTAAATTTCTTTTAAAGCCAAGCTCGCCCGTGGCGCAAAACAGACACTTAAGCGGACAGCCGACCGTTGAGGAGACGCAAACGGTATTGCGCCGACCCGGATAAGACATCAGAACCGTTTCCACTTTTAGCCGGTCGTCAAGCTCCAAAACAATTTTAACTGTCCGGCCGTCTTGGGAGTGAAATTCTTTGGCGCTGATAGACAGGGGAAAATCTTTTTGCAGTTTTTGCCTCAAGGCCAAAGGAAAAACAGTGGCTTGGACCCAACTTGGGATTAAATCCTTAAAAATCGCCTGCTTGGCCTGGGCTAGGCGGTATTTTGGTTCAACGGCTAAAATTTGTGCCAGCTTATTAAAGTTCATCTGATTTTATTCTCTCATTGAGAAAACAAAAAGTCAAAAAAGAGCGCGCGAACGGCGAGCTCTTTGTCGTTGAATATTTTGTGATAGTGGTTATTTATTTTTGTGCCTGATGATAAAATTTCTTGTTTCAAAGATAGGCGCCAGCGCGTCAACATATTCAATATCCAAACTATTCAGCCAAAGCTCATAGTTGAACCATTTACCCGTAAATTCTTCGGAGTTGGCCGGCGAGATAATCTTGGCGACGCCCTTGAGCTTGGTGTTAAAAAATTTCTGATCAATTATTTTCAAGCCAACCAGGTCAATAAACTCGCAAAAATCTTCTTCCTTGACGAAAGATTGATAATATTTTTCCAAGCCAAAAAGAGCCAAAAACGGCCCGACCATGTTTTTGAGCCGTTCGCGACCGGCAACAAAGTGGCCGGCATCGTAATTGATCAAGAAATAACCGGCGGGCGCCAGATACTCTTTGACGGTTTTGAGATAAGCCAGCCGCCTGAAAACATGCTCCAAAACGCTGAAAGAAACAACAAAATCGTATTCACCGCTCAACTTGTCTGACAACTTGTAGCCATAACTTTTGATCACCGTGGCCGGCAGACCGCGCAGATTTTCACGAGCTAATTGACAATTTTTTTCATCAGGCTCTATGCCGGTATAGCTGACTCGCGCCGCGTATTTTTGAAGCAATTTGACAAAATTAAGACCTTCACCGCAACCCAAATCTAAAATCCTGATTGGGGCAGGATGATCAGTCAGGTATTTTTCCAGCCAATTTAAACAATAAAGTTTGGCGGTATTGCCAGTGGTTAGAAGACTCATACGCTATAATTGTACAGCATTTGGAAGATTGGGCCAATATTTAATTTTGACTATTGACAATTAAAAAATAAGGATTAGGCTGTAGTCAGATATGCCCTGGCTCGTCCGTCGCCTGGCGTTAATGACTGAAACGAGAGAGCTGAACTCGCTCGTTATAAAAAGGAACCATTGCGGTTCTTTTTTATTATGGCTGTAAAATATCTTCAACGCGGCCGTCAACGGAGATAATCGCCTCTTCCACGGTTGAAAATTGCTTTAGGGTTTCCGTGATTTGCGCCCGGATCGCTGACACGCGGCATGAACCGCCAACCGCTTGTTCCATGGTTTTGTCAAAATCAACCTTGGCCGTGCCGTCAGCGATGGTCAATTTTTGAATTGTTACTCCAGCGTTGATATTGGTGTAATAACCGGCGGATTTTTCAGCTGCGCTTGAACCTTTTAATAATTCCTCCATAGCAGCGCGGGCAACAGCCTCTGTTTTAATAATTTCCCGTTCAACTGGAAAAACCTGATCGCAGGAAATTTCCGGATCAAGATTATTATTATTGAAAAATAATTTTATCTTTTCCGTTTCGCCTTTGGGCAGTAAAACCGGAATCTTTAACTCCAAATCGTTTTCCGGCAAACCAGAGGGATTGTCTTTATTAAAAATTAAATAACCCTTTTCCGTCACGCTTCTCGGAAAATCCAGTCTGGCCGTGAATGGGATAAAATTTTCCGTCATCCAATCGCTCTTGGCCGTGGCAATGCCCGTTGCTAAAACATTACCGTTTTCATCAGCTAATTTAACCGGAAAACTGGCTTCAAAAAACCAAGCGCCCCGGGCTTCGCCGGCAACCATAAACGGACTTTTTATCGCTTCATTGGCTTGCGGGGCGTTAACCTTGATGCCGGGCTGGCATTCAGCGCGAAATAGCTGCCATTCTTCGCACTCATCGCCGTTTTTAAAAACGCACAGACCGTATTCCCCGCCGGTTTCATCTTTTGCTATTTTCAACTCCCCGCCTTGATTAAGACAATTTTTGGAAGCTGGATTGGGCAAACTAGCGTTGCTATTATTATCAGGATTGGAATTCATCGGCGCGCCGCAGCCGGCATCAGGCATAGGCGCCGATGGATTGCCGTGCTTGACCCACTGATTATTTTGACAAAACCAGGTGTCTTCATCGCCGCGGAGAACAAACAGCACGCCGGCGAGAATAATGAAAAAAGCGAAGACGAGCAAATATTTTTTGAGCATAGGATTAAATTTAAATTTTAATAATATTTTTTCCCTTTTAATTCTTCCGGAAAATATTCCTGGCCGGCAGAATCTTCCAGCGGCGTATATTTGTAGTCCGCGCCATAACCCAAATTTTTCATTAATTTGGTCGGCGCGTTTCTCAAATGCAGCGGCACGGGCAAATGGCCGAGTTCGGCCACATCCTGCTTGGCCAAACCGTAAGCCTGATAGGCCCGAATGCTTTTTTTCGCTTCCGAGAGATAAATCACCAACTGCGCCAGATGGACATTGCACTCCGGCATGCCGATTTTATGGCAAACCTCAAAAACAGCGTTGGCCAGCACCACGGCGAAATTATCAGCCAAACCAATGTCTTCGGCGGCAAAACGGACTAAACGGCGCGCCACATAAAGCGGGTCCTCTCCGGCTTCAAGCATGCGCGCCAACCAATAAACCGCGGCGTGACCGTTGCTCCCGCGCATAGATTTATGCAGGGCGGAAATAATATTGTAGTGCTCGTCACCGGCTTTGTCATACATTAAGGCTTTATGCTGCAGCGCTTCTTCAATTATTTTTTTGCCGACAATCCGCTGTCCGGTCTTATCAGCGCCGATATTTTTCACCGCCACTTCCAGAGCGTTTAAAATCACGCGCGCGTCGCCGTTTGATGTTTTAATCAAAAAATCTTCCGCTTCATTGTCTATTTTGGCTTGATACTTGCCTAAGCCCAACTCATTGTTTTTGAGAGCGCGCTTGATAATTACCTTTAAATTAACTGGCGCCAAGGGTTTTAAAACATAAACCCGGGCACGAGATAAAAGCGGGGCAATAACTTCAAATGAAGGATTTTCCGTGGTGGCGCCGATCAGGGTAATAATTCCTTTCTCTACAAAAGGCAAAAGCCCGTCTTGCTGGGCTTTGTTCCAGCGATGAATTTCATCCACAAAAAGAATAGTGCGCTGATTTCCGTATTTGCGCCTTTCTTTGGCTTCGTCAACGGTGGCGCGCAATTCTTTGACGCCGGCAGTAACACCGGAGATCCCCACAAAATATGAATTAGTGATCTGCGCGATCACGGTGGCCAGGGTGGTTTTGCCGGAACCGGGCGGACCCCAAAAAATCATGGACGGCAAATCATCCGCTTCAATGGCGCGGCGAAGCAAAGTGTCCGGGCCGACGATGCTTTCCTGACCCAAAAATTCGTCCAAGGATTTCGGACGCATACGGTCGGCTAAAGGAGCAGACGCGTTGATATGTTGTTGTGCTTTTGAGTCAAATAAGTCCATTGCGTTTTTGAGTCTCGCCCCGCCTAAAGCTTTTGAGATAACGAGAAAATTAATCTGTCAAAAGCCGCCAGGCGCTTACGCGCGC
>LCCW01000005.1 GCA_000998185.1 Candidatus Kuenenbacteria bacterium GW2011_GWA2_42_15
GCGGGTATCGTATAACAGCTATTATGCGTCCTTGCCAAGGACGAGAAACGGGTGCGACTCCCGTTACCCGCTCCAAAAAAGTTCCCCGAAATTTTGGGGGATTTTTATTTTTTTTATGTTGTGTTTGGCCGCTGGTTCAAAGGGGCTTCAAGTACAATCTGGAGCCAACATAATTTTTAGGTCCTTGATTTTTGTCTTGAGATGCGCTATAATTATTTTAGACAATCAAGAGCCCTAGGGGGCTCTTTTAAATTTCATTAAATAAAATTTATACTGGCCGTAGTGAACAGCGAGGTCGAGCGCGAAGTGCCGGAAGCGTAAATTTTTCTAAAATTTTAACAGTAATGTTTTATGGAAAACAAAAACAAAAAACAATGCGGGGGCGACAGCGTAGAAAAGAAGCAGACACGATTTAATAAACACATTCACCCGGTAACCAGTTGGGTGTCAGTCGCGGCTGTTTCTTTGTCGTCATTTTTAATCATTTCAGCTGTTTTGGCACAGACAGGAACCATTAATCAACCCTTTGAACCGGTACCAGGAGCGGCTTATGACCAGAACATACCACCTGGTAATGTGCCAATATATAGATCCTGGCGCGATATTTGCTCCAGGGGACGATGGGTCCCGCCCGGAGCAGGTTCCACCGGCATCAGGCATAGCACCAATGCCCGGTGATACTTCAACGCAACAGCCAACAGGCTGCGCGGCCGGGACTGATTGCGGTGGACAGATTTCGGGACAGCCGGGGTATAGTCAACCTGGTCAGCCCAGTTCAGGGGGGGCACTGGGTCAGCCCGGAGAATACCGGCAGCCAATGCCCGGAGCAGCTGGTCAGATGGGGCAGGACTCTAACCCTGGACAAATGGATGACCAGGGCCGAATGGGACCAAGCGAAGAGGAGCAGAAAAAAATGGACGAGCAACGATTTGCCCAAATGAAAAAAGGTTTTACCAGATTTATTAAAGAAGTGGCCAGAATAAAAAATCAAGTTAATGTTTATAAAAAGAAAGGCGTAGCCATTCCGGATGATTTGACGAACGCCCTTGGCACAATGACTGAGATGGTCGGCAAAATCAAGTCGGCCACCACGCCAGATGAGCTTGAGGAGGTGATGGATGGTTTTCAAGATTCAATGATGATAGTTCAAGAATGGATGCCGAAATTGTCAATACTTGTGGAAATTCCAAGGATGGTCAAACAGGCGGAGAAGGAAATAGTCCGCGCTGAAAAGGCTTATAAAGCTGATGAGAAAAAAGTGAAAAGCTCCAAAATGGATTTGGCGGATTATTTGAGCCAATTCCGTTTGGCGATTGATACGCAAAAGGCAATCCTGGAGGAAGCCAAAGGCCTGGCCAAGAGTGACCCGTCTGGAGTTGAACCAGGCGGAGAAATCATTGAGAAGTCTGAAAAAAAGGAAACTGGAAACCGGCGAATTGCAGGTTCTATTAACGGAAGCGAAGAATCAGTTCGCTCAAATCAAAAAGATGGCCAGCGCCAGGCCCTTGGATGTGGAGGCGATCATTGAAGCCATTGATGATTTGGTGGATAAAAAACAAGAATTTGCTGATAAGGTGGAAGAGCTGACGGGCACAAGCGAGTATATGCCGCAGGCGTCCTCATCATTAAGCCAGCCATTCCAGTTAAATATGCCAGCGGGCTACATAGTAGAAGGAGTGAGCGGAGGGGGAGGTTCTTCAACGCAGACCTGCGATCTCAATGGTGTAGAAATGCCAGGTAAGTGCGAAGATTATAAATAAAGGTCTTAAATAAAAATTCCGCGGTACCGCGGAATTTTTATTTAATTCTTACCAATTTATGGCGCGAGGTTGCGCCCTTGATAATATTAAAGCTGGACGGAGATAGTCCTAAGTGTTTGGCTAGTAGTTTTATCATGGCATCATTGGCTTTGCCTTTATCTGGCGCGGCCATAGTATGGATTTCAAAATGCGTATCGTCAAGCTGAGTGACTTTATTTACTTTAGCCTTGGGAGTTACTTTGGCTTTTATTATCATCTTATTTTATATTTTTAACAGTTCTAATTAAGCAGTCGCTGATTCTTTTATTTGAGGCAATGATGCCATGTGAATTTAAATTCCATTCGCGACCGTTCAGGTCAGTGCAAATTCCGCCAGCTTGGCGGACAAGCAATGAGCCGGCGGCCACATCCCAAGGTGGTACGCCCGGGATAATAATGGCCTCGGTTTTGGCGCGGGCAACCCAGGCCATTTCAATTGAAGCAGAGCCAATTTGACGCAGGTCGCGGGCTTGAAGTTTTAATTTTTTATAAATATTAATGGCTTGCTGCATGGCTGGCTGGGTGTTGCCATGGCAAAAAGTCAGAAAAGCATCGGCAATTTTATGCTCGCTGGAGACTTTGATTTTTTTATTATTAAGCGTGGCTGGTTTGTTTTTTTCAGCTAGATAAAGTTCATCTAAAAATGGCACATAAATTAGACCCAGAATAATTTGATTATTTTCAGCTAAAGCAATGGCAATAGAAAAAAGCGGGTTGCCCATGGAAAAATTAGTTGTGCCGTCCAAGGGATCAATTAGCCAGAGATAACCAGATTTTTGGTTGCCGGTTTTGCCAACCTCTTCTGACAGGATATTATGTTCTGGAAAATGTTTTTTAATGGCAGATAAAATTATTTTTTCACTGGCCAGATCAGCCGGAGTAACAATTTCATGTTTGCTTTTAAGGCGGACATTGGCGCGATTGTGCGTGATGAATTTTTTCAGCAGCATTTTACCTGCTTTTTTAGCCGCCTTAATGGCGATTTGTTTTTCTTGGGTGATATTCATAGATAAGTAAATTAAGAAAAGTAAGTAAATCAGGTTATATTTTAATCCGCATTAAATCTTTGGCAATAATTATTTGTCCTTTGTAATACTTGGAAATTATTTTTTTTATTTTTTTATCATCTGCTTCAGGCGGAAGATGCGTAGCAATAATTTTTTTAACCTTTGCTTTTTCGGCCATTTCTCCGACAAGTTCAGGATGAAGATGTCCCGTTGCCGGCACCATACTGCAATTTTCAATCAATAAAAGATCACAATTTTTTGCCAAGGCGATTATTGCTTCTTGGCTTTTTTTATCATTATCTCCGCAGAAACAAATTTTTTTATTTTTATAGCTCAATTTATAACCGATTTCATAAGGTGTAAATGTTTTTCCCATTTTTTCCGGCATTAATTTTGTTTCTACTGACAGATTATTAATTTTAAACTTATTATTTTTCAAATCTCTAACGCTGATCTTTAATGGAGCTTTTTTCATATCTGGAATAAAAGCTTCCAGCATTTTTTTGTAAAACATTTTAAATTTTGGTGGTCCATAAATTGCTAATCTGTCTTTTTTAAGGCCAGACCAGCGGATTGGCCAGAGCAAACTGGGCAATCCCGATACATGATCAACATGAGTATGGGTAATAAGAATATGAGAAATATCAAATATGTTATAGCCGGCTTTAGCGGCTTGTCTGATTGCTCCGTCGCCGGCATCAAGTAAAATTAGTTTGTTATCTGCTTCAAGCAGGTAGCCTGGAGCATTTCTCTTTTTTTGCGGCAATGCGTTGCCTGATCCTAAAATTGTTAATCGCATATTATTTGGTTTATTTAATCAATTCCAAAATTTTTAATTCCAATTTACCGGTGGCGGTATCCCAAATGGCAAAGGTGGCTTTGTAAAACATACCGGCCAGAGTGCCGGGGTTGGAGACAATAGTTTTGCCAATATGTTCAATCCAGGGCTGGTGGCTGTGGCCGTAGAAGATGAAATCGTATTTGGCAGTTTGGGCGAGCTCTTTGGCAATGTTCGGGTAATGCGTTAGGGCAATCTTCCGGCGGTCAATTTCAAATTCGGCCAGATCGCCGTAATGAATAAGGTGAGAAAAATTTTGAGCGACTTTCATTTCATTTTCCCGGTCGGCAACATTGCCGTAGACAATATGGATTTTTCCCGAGAAACCGGGGGCGAGAATTTCCTTTAGAGTGGCGGGAGCGCAGATATCGCCCAAAACAAATAATTGCTCAACTTTATTGGCTTTGGCCCAAGCGAGAAATTTTTCCAAATTGACCAAGTTGTCGTGCATGTCGGAAATAATGGAAATCAGCATAAAGCTAAAAATTACTAATTATGATTTTTGCGTCTGTCGTTCTCGGGCGAGGAGTCCCGCGACTGCGGGACGACGAGACCCGGGGGATCCAGTTTTTTTTAATTCTCTTCTTTTTGTTTTTTGTCTGGATTCCCGCCTGCGCGGGAATGACAGAGAAAGTATTTTTAGGGAATAAATGTGAGAAATTTAAAAATACATTGTGGATATACAAACAAGTTATTTAGTGGCGCGTTTTGGTGATTTGCATGTTTGCAATTGATTTGTATATTCGCATGAGTATTATCTTTGGTCACGAATTTGCTTGAGGGTCTGAATGTCTTTTTTGCGCCGGGAGTCGGTCGGAGTTTCCAAAATAAGATCAATGTCAAGTTTTTTATTTTTTATAAATTTAATCAGGGCGGAAAAACCGGCTAGGCCGATTTCACCGTCGCCTATGTCAGCGTGGCGGTCGGAGCGCGAACCAAGAGCGGTTTTGGAATCATTGAGATGAATAAGCTTTAATTTTTCAAGGCCGGTGGTTTTGTCAAATTCAGCAAAGGTTTTTTTGACGGCTTGCCCGTCGCGGAGGTCATAGCCGGATTCAAAAGCGTGAGCGGTATCAAAACAAACATTAATTTTAGATTGATGATTGATGATTTTAGATTTTTCTATTTCTTTGATGATGTGACTAATTTCTTTGAATGAATCGCCAATAATTTGGCCGGAGCCGGCGGACAGTTCAATCAAAAATTGAGTGGAACCCGTGTAACCAGTCAAAACTTTTTCAATGCCCCGAATAACTTTTTTCAGGGCTTCTGCTTCGCCCAAATCTCTGGCCGAGCCAAGGTGCGTCATCAGGAACTTGGCACCTAAAAGCGAGCCGCGTTCAAGCTCCTTTTTTAACACGGAAATTGAGCTATGGTAAATGCGGTTATTGGCTGACGCCAGGTTGATGAAATACGGAGCGTGAATATAGTAGCGGTTAAAGCCGTATTTTTTGTTGTTATTCTTGAATTTGCCGATCTCGTTTTCTGATAAAAGCGGAGCCTGACCGCCCTGGGGCGGACGCGAAAAAAACTGGTAGCATTCGCAACCTTGTTTTTTGGCGTTGAGCGGGGTGTTAGCCACGCTGCCGGCGGCGGAAATATGGGCGCCGATGAACATAAAGTCAAGAGAACAAAAAATCAATAAAACATGAAAACACAAAAAACGATTAACAGTTAATGAAGAAGATCAGGTCGGGATAATATTAGTGTAGCAATAATTGGATTAAATTTAAACACCCCGGCCTTGCAGGAAGGGCGGGGTGGTATAAAATTATTCCTTGACGATTTTTTCCTTGAGCCAGTCAATGACTTTTTTATTCGTAAGCGTCTGGGCGAGATAATAGCGGTAGTCAGAGGATTTCACTTGCGCTAAAAATTTCTTGTTGTCTTGGTAAAGATTGGTAATATTTTTTACTTCATCATCAATTTCGTTCTCGGAAACAGAGATATTTTCTTTTTTGGCTAAGGCGCGCAGGAGCAGTATGCTTTTGGCGCGCACTTCAGCTTGGGGGCGCAGATCTTTTTTAAGGCCGGCCTCTGTTTTATTCAAATTAGTGAGCCAGGTGGCGAGATCCAGCCCGCGATTGGCAAGATCGCGCTCCAGCTCGTGGATCATAAGGTGGACTTCATTAGCCATCAGTTTTTCAGGCAGTTCGGGAAAGCCGGTTTTGTCAATAATTGTTTTTAAGAGCTCATTTTCCAGTTGGCGGTTGGATTCAATCTGTTTTTCCGCAGTGAGGTTTTCTTTGAGGTGTTTTCTTAAATCTTCAATATTTTGAAAATCACCGATGGTTTTAGCAAAATCGTCATTCGGCTTTGGGATCTCAAGGCGATAGACGGCGTTGACGGTGACGGTGAACTCGCAATTTTTATTGGCAAAATTATTTTGGAAATATTCTTTAGGAAAAGCGGTATCAAATTTTTTGGTCTCACCGGCCACCATGCCAATGATTTGTTTCTCAAAGCCTGGTATCATATGCTCTTCACCTAAGAAAACGGGGAAATTTTTCTGGGAACCGTTTTCCTGCGGGACGCCGGCAATGGATATTTGATAATCAAGCTTCACCAGGTCGTTATTTTCCGCCGGCCGCGTTTCCAAAATTTCCGCGGCGCGGGATTTGGCCAGCCGTTCCAAAATCTTGTCAACTTCTTTTTCCTCAATATTGATCGTTGGTTTTTTTAGAGAAAGCGAAACCAAATTGGGCGGAGTGATTTCCGGCAAGACAGACACCCTGGCTTCATAGATGAGATTGTCGCCGGGAGTCATTTTTTTGATAGTAATCTCCGGAGAACCCAGGGTATTAATTTTTTCTTTCAAAATAGCTTCAGCAAAGGTGCGGCTGATAATCTCCGAGAGAGCTTCATTTAGGATTTCACCCTCGCCCACCCTTTGTTTGACAATATTATAAGGCGCGTAGCCGGGACGAAAGCCGTCTATTTTTGTTTTGGTGGACATTTTCTGGGTGGCAGCCAACATAAATTTTTGATATTCATCGGGCTGGATTTCGAGCGTGAGCAGCGCCTCGGCGCGAGGCAACATTTGAACTTTAATTTGCATAAAATTGTTTAGTTATTTATATATTATTTTAACATTTTTGGCGGATTAGGCAAGCGAGAAAAGCTTGGCGGTCAATTGACCTTGGCGATGTTTATTTGGTAATATCTAGTTAAGGGACTATCGCCGAATACCATTTCTACTGCAATTTGAAAATTTTGGCTGCAAAATCCAAAAAACTCCTCCGCCCATATTAACATATAAACATCGTCGTTTTTTGAATTTTTCGCTACAAAATTTTCAAATTTCGTTACGAAAGCGCATTCGGCGACAATCCCTTAAAGATTTTATGGCGAGGAAATACCGACAACTTTATATCTTTTTGCCAGCGCTTTTAATATTGTTTGCTGCCGCGGTTTTTTTTATGGTGAAAAATTATTACAGCAGCGATGAATTTTTGTGGCAATATGCGCCCAAAAAATCCTTGGCTTTCGCGGAGTTTGATCTTGCCGACAAAAATTTTATTGATTATTTGGGAAGAAACAGCCAGGCTAAAAAACAATTGGAAAAATTTTTACAGGATAACGGTTTGCCGGCGGATATTTGGAAAGCGGAGATTGAAATACAAAAGATAGGATTATTTGTGGTGGAGATACCGGATCAAGAGAAAAGAAAAGAACCAGGTTGGGTTGTCAAGAGCCGTGGCAATATTGAGCAGTCAAGCGCTTTTCTCTCGGGTTATTATTATCAGCCCATAGATAAAAAGACGGCTATTATTGCCAGGTCCAAGGAGGTGATGCAAATGGTAAGAGGGGCGCAGTATTTTTCGGATTTGAATTTCGGGCAACGGAGCAAAGCCGTAAACGGTTTTGGTTATGGTTTCTTTAGAGCTGAATTTTGGGACAGCACTCGTTTGACGGATGAGGAAAAAAGAATTTTTCATAATAATTTGGCAGCCGATGATCAGGGTCTGATTTATTGGCAAGCAGCCATAAACGATAAAGAAGAAATTAATTTTCAAATCAATTTACCATGGGTGTATAGTGACAATAAATTGGCTTGGCAAAGAGACGTGATGGCTGGTAATATTTTTTACAGTGACAAATCATTGGTGCTGAAACTGGATGGGGTCAAAAATATTTGGGAGACGATAGTCGCTGGGGCGGAGAGTGAGACGGTGGCTAAGGAAATAGTGGAAACTTATATTAACGACAAATATCAGACGGATATAAGAGAACTGTATACAATTTTTGAACAACCAGTTGCTTTGGTGGTACGACCGAAAATAAAAATAAAACAGGCAAGTGATCTTATGGATTTGGGAAATAATGATTTTGCCATAGTGAGCAATAAGGTTTTTAATATTAATAAAGACCAGGTTGCCTGGAATTTAGAGGCATTAATAAAAAGTTATACGGCTTTTAAGTTTCCAGAAAAGCGTTTGAAGATTTTGATTGATAAAACCACCGGTTATGAGGTGGTGGCAGACCCAAACAGGCTTGCGTTCACAAAAGAAAATTACGGGCGCGGGGAGATAAAGTTCATTAAGGCGGCTGATTTTGAGATGGGTTATTTTCTTGGCGATGAAGAAATAATAATTTTCAATTCAACTGACTTGGTGAAAAGGATTTTGGATCAAAAAGAGGCAAGGGCCGGAGGCGACGAGCTGGGAGATGCCATCAGTGATTTAATTTTGGATCCAGCAATTCTGGATACGACCTATTTAAGTTTCGCGAAGATAGTCAGTGTTGTTTTTGATGACAACGAGAGAAATGGAATTGTGATTAAGGGTATGATTAAATAGGAAGCGAACGACGGACAGCGGGTTTCAGTTGGGCCAATAGATTTTTATTTTTAGTTGAGAATAAAGAAAATAACGGCTGTTTTGTTTAGGATGGTTTGGTGGTCGGACGCTTGTGGATAACTAGAGAGTAAATTTCAGGGCGGCAAAAAACTATTGATAAAGAATATTGTTTTGCGGCTTTGACGGGCAGGGTGGATTATGCTATAATTAGAGCGTAAGTGTTTTAGGGGCATTTATTCACAGTAGAGGTTAGATGTTCCAAAGGTAAAATAAAAAGCAAAAACAAAAAATTTGGAATATTTATTCTTTACTGTTCGTAAGAGGTTTCTGGAGGCACGAGAACCTGTTTCAAAAAAACATAAAACAAAAACAAAAAGGTAACTTTTTATCTCATAAAGATAGAGAGATTGCCAGAAGAACGGTAGAGAATAAAACGCTTTTTGACAAATCGGCCCGAAAAGCATTTTATCCCTAATAAGGAAAATCTTGGCCGCGCACCACCACCTGAATTTTTAAAAAAGAATTCAGATGCCGGTGCGCTCCAAGTCCCATTAGGGATTTGGGGGCGTACAACCTCACTTATCAATTTTAATTGGGGGCTTGTCGCCCCCTTTTTTGTTACTTGAAAAAAGAGCGATAAAAAGCTACGATTATAATATGAAAAAAGAGAACTTAAAGAAAACGATTAAAACATTGGCGCAGGACGGTTTTTTGGATTGGCTTGTAGAGATAAGAAAAAACGAAGGGGAGGTTTTTTTGGTTGGCGGAGCGGTGCGCGATGCGCTTATCGGGGATAGAGTAATCAAAGATTATGATTTCATCGTGCGCGGCATAGAGATTGAGAGATTGGGAAAAATATTGGAGAGGTTGGGACGAGTGGAATTGGTGGGAAAAAGTTTTGGTGTATACAAATTTGTACCGATCGGAAAAAAGATGGAAACGGCTTTTGACATTGCCTTGCCAAGGACGGAAATTTCTTTGGCAACTGGCGGGTACAAAGATTTTAAGGTTAGCTACAATTATAGACTGGACATCAGGGGCGATCTGGGCAGACGAGATTTTACGATCAACGCCTTGGCGTGGGATTTAAAAAAAGAAGAGCTGATAGATGAGTTTGGCGGGCTTCTAGACCTGAAGCATAGACAAATTAAAACAGTGGGCAATGCTTATGAACGATTTGGCGAAGACTATTCGCGGATGCTGCGGGCGATTCGTTTTGCCTGCCAGCTCGGTTATAAAATAGAAGATAATACTTGGGCGGCTTTGCAAAAATGGATTCAAAAAATAAATGAAGAAAAGGGCGGGGAAAGAATCGTGCCATATGAAATTATCGGTGAGGAGATATTGAAGGCTTTCGCTGGTAATCCGCTTTCGGCTTTTGGCTTGATGGATAAATCCGGGGCGACGGCGGAGCTTTTGCCAGAGCTTTTAAAAATGAAGAATTGCCCCCAGCCGAAAAATTGGCACAGCGAGGGCGATGTGTGGGAACACACGAGATTGTGTTTGAATCAAAATGAAGGAAGAATTAATTAACGCGGAATTAGTAATGGCCGTGTTATTCCATGATGTGGGTAAGCCGTTTACTATAATCACGCCAGAGAAAGACAAGGCGGATCGCATCAGATTTAATGGGCATGACGAGTTCGGAGCGGATTTGGCCGAGCAGATTTTTAAGAAACTGAAATTGTCGGCCACGCCTGATTTTGATTTTGATCCGGAGCGGGCGAGCTGGCTCATTCGCAGACATCATTTATTTGATACTAAGCCGGCCACAGAAATGAAAAATTCCACTTTGGAAAAATATTTTTTTGACCAGCATTACAGCGGCGAAGATTTGCTAAAGCTTGGATTTGTAGACCAATCGTCCTGTATCCAAGAAAACGGCAAAATTGATCTTGGTAATTTCAATACTGTGGTCAAAAGAATTAAAGAGCTCAAAAAATTGGGCAAGGGCAGAAATTTGCCCAAGCCTTTGATTAACGGTAATGAAGTGATGAAGATTTTGGGCATTAAACCAGGCAAAAGAGTGGGCAAAATTTTGGAACAATTAAGAGAAAAACAATTAGCGGGAAAGATAAAGGACAAAGAAGAGGCAAAAAAAGAAATCAAGAAAACAAGAAATCAAGAAAACAAGAAATCAAGAAAACAGTAAGCAGAAATCAGGAATCAGTAATTAGGAGATTGACAGAAAGGTGGCGTTAGCGGAGAAGGCCGCCGTAATTATTATATTGTTGTATTGTTAATTGTTTTTGGTCTATGAAAATTATTGTGGAGAAAGAGAATATTGGCGAGCGGCTGGACCAGTTTTTACAAGGAAAACTGGATAATTTGTCGCGAGCGCAGATACAAAAAAAGATAAAAGCCGGGGAGATTCTAGTCGGCGGCAAGACGGTGGCGCCGCATTATTTTTTAAAGGGCGGAGAACAGATAGAAGGCAAAAGGCAAAAGGCAAAAGGCAAAGAAGAAAATGAAGAAGGCAAAGGGCAAAGGGTAGAAGGCAAAGAAGAAAATGAAGAAGGCAAAGGGCAAAGGGTAGAAGGCAAGGAGGAGAATGAAAAAGGAAAAATGAAAAAGGAAAAAGGAAAAAGATTGAGAGTGAAAATAGTCGCGGAAGATAAGGATTTTGTGGTGGTGAATAAGCCAGCTGGGATAGTGGTGCATCCGGACAACATACATAAAAAAGATACTTTGGTTGATTGGCTAATAAAAAAGTATCCGGAGATCAAAAATATTGGAGAAGACGCGGGCCGGCCCGGTATTGTGCACAGGCTGGATAAAGAGGTGTCCGGGCTGATGGTGGCGTCGCGAACGCAGAAAATGTTTGATTGTCTGAAGGAGCAATTTAAAAATAGAAAAATAGTCAAGGAATATTCGGCCTTGGTGCATGGCGTTGTTCAAAAAAATGAGGGCACGGTCGGAGCGCCGATCGGAAGATCCAGGGCCAAGGGGACAATGACTGCCGGGGTTGCCAATAAAGAGGCCGGGAGAGAGGCTAGAACAGATTATGAGGTTGTGAAAAGATTTAGAAATTTTACCTTATTAAAAATAAGGATTTTTACCGGACGGACGCACCAAATCAGGGTGCATATGAAAACCATCGGGCACAGCGTGGTGGGCGATAAAGTCTATGCAACCCGGGATATTAAGAAGAAGGGTAAAGACGAGGGTTTGAATAGATTGTGGCTTTTTGCCGAGAGATTGTGGTTTAGGGATTTGACAGGCGCGTGGCAGAAATTTGAGATAAAAACACCGAGAGCATTAAAGGATTTTTTGGAGAAGATAAAATAAGTTTTACAAAAAAATATGAAAAAAGATCAAGGAAAAATTATTATTATCTCCGGGCCGTCGGGATCGGGACAAGACGCGATTATTGAGGGATTGGCAAAGAGAGGCGTGTTGTTTGAGCGCGTTATTACGACGGTAACGAGAAAGCCAAGAAAGGGAGAGCGGCAGGGCAAGCCCTATTATTTTATTTCAGCGGCAGAGTTTCAGAGGAAATTGGCCAACAATGAATTTGTGGAGTGGGCCATAGTCTACGGTGATTATCGCGGATGTACTACTGAAGAATTAAAGAGAGTCAAGGAAAGCGGCAAAATCGGGGTGTGGAAGGTGGACACCCAGGGAGCGGTAGCTTTAAAGAAGAAAATACCGGAGGTAATTACCGTTTACATAAAGCCGCCGTCAGTTGAAGCGGCAGTTGAAAGAATCCGCGCTAGAGGGCTGGACAGCGAGGATGAAATCCAAAAAAGAAGGGTATTGATTGAAGAATATTTAAAACCGGAGCATGACAAAAAATTTGATTATATCGTGATCAATAATAATGGCAGGCTGGAAGAGGCGGTGAACGAAGTGATTAAAATAATTGGGGGGGAATAATAATTGAACGATTTTGATTAAAACACAGCCGGGAGACGGGCAGTGTTTTATAAATTATTTTTTTCTGTTATAATACCAATCAGACTGATAAATTCGTATGGGAAAAAATGAAATTGCCATAAAGATCGGGGGCGAAGCGGGTTTTGGAATAAAAGCCGCTGGTTTGATTTTGGGTAAGGCGATTTTTAAAAGCGGCGCCGGTGTTTTCGGTTACAGCGAATATCCGTCGCTTATTCGCGGCGGGCATAATACCTATCAGATGAATGTAGCTGCGGGAGCCGTTGCCTCAGCGACAATGGGGGTTGATATTTTGGTGGCGCTGGATAAAAAGACGGTGGATTTAGACAAAGATTATGTGACAGATGGGGGGATACTAATTTATGACGGGGATTTGGCAGGAATTAATTTGAAGCATGCAGAAGCGATTGATGTACCATTGGTCGAGTTGTCTGAAAAAGCTGGTGGGATAATTGCTAGAAACATGGCAGCGCTTGGCGCGGCAATGTATCTGATCGGTCTGGGATTAAATAAAATATTAGACGAAGTAGCGGTTGCTTTCAGAGATAAGGGCCAGGAAACGATGGCGATGAACAAAACGGCGGTGGAGCTGGGCTATAATTATCTTAAGAATAAAAAGACAAAGCCGCGGTTTAATATCAATGAATGGAATTTGGAGAATAAAAAAAGCGAGCGAGACGAGATTATGACGGCCAATGAGGCGGCAGCGACTGGAATGATCTGGGCCGGGTGCAAGTTCTACGCGGCTTATCCAATGACGCCGGCCACCTCAATAATGCATGTTTTGGCTGAAAAACAAAGAGAGGCTAATTTGGTTGTGCATCAAACAGAGGATGAAATTTCCGCGATTGGAGCGGCAATCGGAGCGGCAACGGCGGGAGTCCGGGCCGCGACCGGCACATCGGGCGGTGGATTTTCTTTAATGACAGAATATTTGGGATTGGCGGCAATTACGGAAACGCCACTGGTAGTGATTGAAGCGCAGAGAACCGGGCCGGCAACCGGGCTACCAACCTGGACGGAACAGAGTGATTTGAAATTCATTATCAATGCTTCGCACGGAGAATTCCCAAGAATTGTCATCGCGCCGGGAGACGCCAGCGAAGCCATGGAGATGATACAACGGGCGTTTGGCTTGGCAGAGGTATGGCAGTTGCCGGTAATTTTTATTTTAGACAAATATTTATCTGAATCAGATTTTACGGTATCAGACCGGGAGCGTAAAAAACAGGAGATAAAAAGAGTTGGTTTTGTGAGTGATAAAGAATTGGCGTCATTGAGAAATTACAAACGATATAAGATTACCAACTCGGGAGCGTCCGAGAGGTCAGTGCCTGGTCAAAAGCACGGATTGGCGGTTTTTAATTCCGACGATCATGATGAATGCGGCTTTTCTTCTGATGAAAGCGTTAACCGGAAAAAGATGATGGATAAAAGATTTGCCAAAGTAAAATTGATAGCGAGTGAATTGCCAGAGCCGATTATGTACGGTCCCAAAGAAGCAGAGCTAACCATTATCGGCTGGGGATCGGTCAAAGGGGTTGTTTTAGACGCCATGCAAGAAATCAAGAAATCAAGCTCGCCAATTTCCGAGATGGGTTATTTACGGAAAGAGCAGACGGGTCAGCCCAAGGCTGAAAATCAAGAAAATAGAGATAATAAGGAGGTCAGCTTTTTACATTTGAGTTATATCTGGCCATTCCCAAAAAAGAGAGTGCAGGCGATTTTGAACAAAGCAAAAAACATTTTATTAATAGAAAATAACAAAACTGGCCAGCTGGGTGAACTGGTGCGCCAAGAGACCGGCGTTGAGATTAAAAATAAATTTTTGAAATATGATGGCCGGCCGTTTTTCAGGGAAGAGATTGTTGGTAAAATTAACGAATTAATGGGTCAGTAAATTTTTATGGAAAAGATGGGAGCGGAAAAATTCAATACGGATTTTTTGCCGACCTGGTGCCCTGGTTGCGGCAATTATGGGATTTGGCAGGCATTGAAGCAGGCGTTTTTAGAGTTGAGTTTGGAGCCGCACCAGCTGTTTCTAGTTTATGATATTGGCTGTTTTGGCAATGGAGCAAATTTTATCAAAACTTATGTGTTTCATTCGTTACACGGTCGGACATTGCCAGTGGCGCTTGGCGCTAAAATCGGGAATAAAGATTTGACGGTGATTGCCTTGGCCGGCGATGGCGGAGCTTATGGCGAGGGAGTGCAACATCTTTTGCACACGGCTAGATATAACATTGACATCACATTTTTGGTGGCAAACAATCAACGGTTCAGTTTGACTGCCGGACAGGCATCGCCGACGACAAAAGAAGGTACAATAACCAAGACAACGCCGTTCGGTGAGATAAAAAAACCCATTAACCCGCTGGTCTTGTCTTTGGAAGCGGGAGCGAGTTTTGTGGCGCGGGGCTTTAGCGGTGAACCCGAACATTTAAAACAAATAATTAAAGAAGCCATCATTCATAAAGGGTTTGCGCATGTTGATATACTACAGCCCTGCGTTTCTTTTAATAAAGAGAATACTTATGAGTGGTACAGAAATGTGATTTATAAACTGGAAGAACACAGGTACGCGCCACATAACCAGGAGAGGGCTTTAGACAAGGCCAGAGAATTTGAGCTTCAAGGGAAGCTGCCAATCGGGGTTTTGTATAAGGGGGCAAGAGAGACTTATGAAGATAAAATACCGCAGTTGGAAGGCGAGAGTTTGGCGAAAAGGGGATTGAAAGGAATAGGGGTGTTGGCGTAGAAACAAAAAAACAAGAAAACATACGGCCTCACGGCCTAAACAAGAAAGCAAGCAATCAAGAAAACAAGTTTGCCAACTACCAAAATAGATTATTCCGGTGATTGGAAGGCGCCTGCCTGCCGCCTGCCTGCCGCCTGCCTGTCCGGTAGGCAGGGCGAGGCAGGGATCGCCCCAAGGGCGAAAATAGAGGGAAGGATAGAATGGACTGCGCCGTGCGATTGTCATTCCCGCCTTTGATCAAAGTTGAGGGCAGGCTCTGGCGGGAATCTAGTAAAAAAGAAAGATAAAAGAATTAATAATTAGATGAAGCAGGTTTAAACTTTGAGGTCTAGATTATCCCCCTTTGGGCGATCTCGCGCCAAGAGACAAAGTTGAACCAGCGGAAGAATTCAATAACTGGCAAAATTGCGTTAATTGATAGTTAATTAAAAAATATTTAAGTTTATGATTGAGGTAAAAAGTCTTTCTAAAAATTTTGGAGAAAACAAGGTATTGGAGGATATTTCTTTTGAGATAAATAAGGGTGAGATTGTGGGGCTTTTGGGGCCGAACGGAGCGGGGAAAACAACAGCCATGAGAATCTTGACCGGTTTTTTATTGGCTGACAAAGGCGAGGTTGTTATAGCCGGTAATGATATGAGCAAGGACAAGGAGGCGCTTTTGGCAAAGCAGAAAATTGGATATTTACCTGAAAACAACCCGTTGTATCCGGAAATGTTAGTCAAGGAATATTTGGGCACGATGGTTGATTTTAAAATTAAAGATAAGAATAAAAAGCAAGCAGCGATCAAAAGAGCGGTAACAAAGACCGGGGTAAAAGAGGTTTTTTACAAACAGATAGCTGACTTGTCAAAGGGTTTTAAGCAAAGGGTCGGTTTGGCAGCCAGTATTTTGGGGGAACCGGAAATTTTAATATTAGACGAGCCGACGGAGGGGTTGGATCCAAACCAACGGGTGGATATCAGAAATTTAATAAAAAATTTGGGACAAGAAAAAACAGTCATTATTTCATCGCATGTTTTGGCTGAAATAGAAAACACCTGTGAGAGGGTGATAATTTTAAATAAGGGCAAAATAGTGGCTGACGGGGCGACGAGAGAAATAATCGAGGGGACGCAGAGTAAAAAGAGGTTATTTTTGGAGATTGAAGGCAGGGGTATTGAAGAGAATATCAGGCAGATAGCTGATCAGCAAAATATAAAAACATTAAAGCCAGAAAACCATAAAACGAAGATTGTTTTGGAAATAGAAAAGGAGTTGCGGCCGGAAATTTCAAGAATGGCGCGAGCGAATGATTGGATTATTTGGGAGATGCGCCAAAAAGAGGTGAGTTTAGAGGATGTGTTTAGGGAGTTGACTAAAGAATAGAACACGAAAATCAAGAAAGCAAGCAATCAAGAAATCAAGCCCGCCAATTACCAAAATAGATTATTCCAGTGAGTGGAAGGCGCCTGCCTGCCGCCTGCCTGTCCGCCTGCCTGCCGGTAGGCAGGGTAGGCAGGGTAGGCAGGGCGAGGCAGGGATCGCCCTAAGGGCGAAAATTAAGGAATAAGAAAATTAATTTTATGCGTAATATTTGGATCATCGCAAAAAAAGAATTACGGGGTTATTTTACCCAGCCAACGGCTTATATTTTGATGACGGTTTTTTTGGCGCTGTCATACTTTTTTTATTTTCAACAAATTGCCGTGACAGGCGAGGCGGGACTGCGACCGCTTTTTTCTTTGCTGCCGTGGCTTTTGATGTTTTTTATACCGGCGATAACGATGGGGCTATTGGCTAAAGAGAAAGACGGTGGCACGATGGAGGCTTTGGCGACAAAACCGGTCAGCAGCGGTCAGATTTTAACGGGAAAATTTTTGGGAGCGATGATTTTTTGTTTGGCAACGGTTTTGATAACCTTAACAATCCCAATTTCTTTGTCCGGGTTCGGTGATTTTGATTTGGGAGCGATTACTGGACAGTATCTGGGCTCGTTGTTTTTAATCGGTTCGTTTTTGGTAATCGGCCTTTGGGCTTCGGCTATCACCAAAAATCAAATCGTGGCTTTTGTAATCGGGCTGACGGTGAATTTCGGTTTGGTTTTGGTCGGCTTGGAAATAGTGACCTTATCGTTACCGTATCCGGTGGATAATATTTTTCAGAAGATCAGCGTTTTTGATCATTTTTACAATATGACGCGGGGGGTGATAGACGCGCGGGACATAATTTATTTTTTTGGCTTGATGGCGATTTTTGGAGCGCTGGCCAGTTTTTCATTGACGAAATCAAGGGGCGGAAGAGCGGCCAGATTATACGGAAAAGCGTTTTTGGTTTTGATAGCGGCGGCGATAGTTTTGGTTGGTATTAATTTGGCTGGAGATAGAATAAGGGGCAGGATTGATTTGACCGAGGGACAGAGATACACCTTATCGCCGGCAACCAAAGAAATTTTTGCTGGTTTGGAGAAGGAGATAGAAATACATTTTTTTGTTTCCAAACAAATACCAACGCAACTGTCATTGCAAGCGCAGGAAGTAAAAGACTTGTTAAATGATTATCGTTTGGCCGGGCAAGGGAAAGTGGTTTTGCGTGTTTATTATCCCGATGTCAACGCCAGCGCCGAGACAATAGCGCAAGAATACAATATTCCGGCCGTGCAGTTTAATGTGGTGGCCAAGGATGAATTGAGCGTGAAAAAAGGCTATCTGGGCTTGGCGATTCAAAGCGGTATTGGTCAAGATAAAAAAATGGAGACGATTCCTTTCGCGGATAATTTAAATAATTTGGAATATAAGATTTCCAGCTTTATTTTGGGGATGACCAAGACCGAAAAGAAAAAAATAGGCTGGCTGTCCGGGCACGGCGAGAAAAACTTATATCAAGATTTTGGTTATTTAAACGATGAAGCCGGCAAGCAGTATGAGTTGACGGAAATTATTTTAAAAAGCGAGGAAGACAAGAAAATAAAATATAATGATGTGCCGAGCGACCTTGCCGCGCTGGTTATTGCCGGTCCGACGGAAAAATTGACACCGGAGGAGATATTAAAAATCAACGGTTATTTAAAAAATGGCGGGAGCGCTTTTATTATGAATAAAACAATTGAGACCAACCCGGCATCTTTAACAGCCACTTCCACGGCAAGCAATTTAAATGTTTTGCTTGCGGAATGGGGCGTAGAGGTGAAAAATGATTTGTTGTATGACCTGAAGTCTCACGATACGGTTTCGGTTGGCGGAGGAATAGTAAATTACCTATTGCCTTATCCGCTATGGGTGAGGGCGCTTGCGGCAAGCGAGGTCGGCTGGCTCAATAATATTCAGTCTATTATTTTACCTTGGACAGCATCGGTGGAAGAAAAACAGAATAAGTTGCCAGCGGGTGCCAAGACAAAAGATATTTTTACAACTTCTGACGCGGCTGGAACAATGGAAGGCGCGTTTGATTTAGATCCACAGCAGAATTGGTCGGCGGCTAATTTGACCAAGAAAAAAGTGATAGTGTCAGTGGAGACTGACAACACCAGAATTTTAGTGGTTGGCAACGCGGAGTTCGTCACAGCCAGCTTCGCGCTCAGTAATCAAAGTAACGCGGTCATGTTTATCAACGGTCTAGACTGGTTGGCGCAAGATGATGTTTTATCAGCGATTCGCGCCAAGAATTTGACCAAAGCGCCGTTGTTGTTTAAGAGTGAAACACAAAAGAAAGCGATTAAATATTTTAATGTGATTGGCGTGCCATTACTGGTGATCTTGGCTGGGGTGGCGGTGTTGTATCGGAGGAGGAGAATTATGAGGAGGGTTTGGGAAGAATAGATTTAGAAAATAAAAAAATAAGGATAAAAAAATCCCGGCCGTGTCGGGATTTTTTTGAGTGGGATCAGTATATTTTAATCTATTCTTCCGCCATTTCAATAATAGCATCAAGGGCTCGTGGCAACTTTCTCGTGCCAGTAGAGCCGCTGAAGTGACTTTTGTTGTGCTCAACGACAATCTTTGACCCGAGCGTATTGGCAAAATCATCTTGATTGTCCGCTGGAACATACGGGTCGTTATCAGAAAAAATGGCCACACTTTTTTTCAAGTGAGTTTTTACTTTTTCAAGATTTAAAGGAGTCATAAGCCATTCCTTGGCAACACTGCGCACAACATCGTTGTCCTCAAGATTTGTCAGACATTTGAAAAAGCCGGCAACAAAAACAGCTCCACCAACCTTTGTATTTTTAGGAAGGGTCTCAAGATAACGGGCTATTGCCTGGCAGCCCATGCTATGGCCCACAAAGTAGGTTTGTTCATCCGGATTTCCCACGGCTTCTTTTAGTTTTAGCACCCAGTTATTTATTCTCGGCTCATCTGATTTTGGGAGTTGCGGTACAAAAACAGCGAAGCCTTGTGCTGCTAACTCTTTTTTTAGCCACGGAAACCATCCCTTTTTTGGGTGGCCATCCCAGCCGTGAATTATGAAAATTCTTTTTCGCATAGATTAGTGTGGGTCGGTGCCGCGAGAGGGAGTCGGACCCTCATGACCGAAGTCGCAGGATTTTAAGTCCTGTGCGTCTACCAGTTCCGCCATCGCGGCTTAGACATTGGCGGGCAGGGCTATCAGTTCCGCCGCCTGAACAGTTGGAGTGGGTAGCGGGAATCGCACCCGCATCATTAGCTTGCCTGCCTGCCATCGCCTTAGCGGGTGAAGGGAGTCGAACCCTCATCCCAAGCTTGGAAGGCTTGCGCACTAACCGTTGTGCTACGCCCGCTTAGGCCGTGGCAGGCGGGGAAGGCTGATGCGATAACCGCTTTAAGGTGATATCATTACCTTAAAACTACAATACCCGCATTAATAATTACTAAATTAAATTTTTAAACCAGCAAAGTCTCTGCTGAAGCCATATTAATAAAAATGATTTGTTAGGTAAAATAATTTACCGGATGGGAGACTCGGTCCCACTATTCAACGGGGCAAAAACTCTCCAAGGATTGTTATTTGCTGGAGGAGGGATTTGAACCCACATGCCTTGCGGCGCTAGGCCCTAAACCTAGTGCGTCTACCAATTCCGCCACTCCAGCAGGACTGGTTATGTTCATTTTAACTTAAGGAGTTGATAATTTCAAGGTTTAGCGGGTTCTATTCGGCTCAATCCATCCGCTTGGCCGATAGGCCTTAAGCCATGAGCCGATGCCCATCCGCAATCTAAACCCAAGATTCGCCTTAATGAACTTCAGGGCGGGTTTGTTTTTTTATATTTATTCCACAAATATTACAACTTCTAAAGTAAAAAGATTTTTGTAACCCTAAATATTAAAAATCGTGACGCAAGGTGCCGCGGTTTTTTTATAAATATCAACATTTTATACCACGCTCTTGATCTTTATCTTGCCTAACTCTTTAGTGGTTGGTGGTTTTTTTAAAATTCCATGTTTTGCTCCCATTTGTGTCACCACGCTATTGGAATTGAGCATAGCCAATTGGAGTGATTTTTTTATGTCGCCTTGATATAAAATCAGTCCGCTGACGAATCCCGAGCCAAAAGCATCACCCGCGCCCGTGGCGTTAACCATTTTTTTATCCAAAATATCCGCCCAGACTATTGCCGTGCCGTTTTTTGCCCAGGCGCCATTTTTTCCGTCAGTCACCACCATTACCGCCTTGGGCGACAATTCCGCTAGCCGATAGAAAATATTTTTCAAATTTTTGTTTTTTTCTACGGTTAATTTTTTCGCCTCGTTAAGATTTAAAAACAAAACATCGGTATTTTGTAAAAAATATTTTAATTTACTTTTGCTCAAGTCCAATTCAGCGTTGCCCGGATTCCAGGCAATTTTGGTTTTATGCTTGCGCGCCACGGTAAAAATTTTATCCAATAATTTTATATTCGCGTTGAGTGAGGTGACAAAAAACCAAACGCCTCTAAGCTCTGTTGTGTTTTTTGGGCTGAAGTCGCTAAAGTCAGACGCCCCGCGAAAAACCAGCGCGGTTCTTTCCCCGTTTTTGTCCAAAAAAATGACCGAATAGCCGGTTTCTTCTTTTTTACCAATAGTTATCAGATTGGTATTCACCCGAAATCTTTTCATGGTTTCAATGATTTCTTTACCAGTCAAATCATTACCCACCCGTGCGAGCAATGCCGTTTTGAGACCTAGATTGCCGAAAGTCGCAGCTGTGTTTGTCCCGCCCCCGCCGATGTCAAAATACATTTTTTTGATTTTTATCTTATCGCCCCAAACTTCTGGATTAAAGGGATGGCAGACTTTTGTCCCGCCGCAGGACATGTCTTTATTCAAAATAAAAATATCTTTCAGGGCCGAACCAATAGAAACCACATCAAATTTTTTCATAAAATTTTTCTATAAAATATTTTAATACTGGTAATTGTAAAGGAAAAAATTTCTGCGGTTGCTTTTCCAACAAATTTTTTAATTCATCCGTGCTTATCCACTGGGGATTTCTGGCTTCTTTTTTATTCATTTTAACTTTCCCACCGACTTCGCATACAAACACAAAACCGATCCACGGCAAACCGCCTTTGGTTTTTAACATCTGCTGACAGACAAATGGCCTGAACGCAAACACCGCGTCGTTTTTGCGTGATTTTTCAATTTTACCGTGCCAGTCGCCGATTATCCTTTTAATTTTGAGTCCGCATTCTTCGCGCACCTCACGCTTTAGCGCGGTGTAAATATTTTCATACACATCAACCCCGCCAGCTGGAATTTCCCAGAGCCCTGAATAATTTGGACTGGTTTGCGGTTTCCATCTTTCCTGAATAAATAGTTTTATTTCTCCATTCATCGTTTTTTTAATCAGTAAAGCCGAAACAATTAGCACTGGCTTATTGTTCATTTTCATATTTTTGAGCTATAAAATTTATAAACTTTGTCTTTTTCCCTCGCCATTCTTCCTCGGCACAATTTATACATAGCAATTTTAAACCCATATCATCGATTATTCGTTTTATGTTTTCTTCGGACCAAAGCCTGCGCAAATGTCCATCATGATCGCACACCAAGTTTGGGGAAACTTCCCTGCTCCTTTGTATCTTAAAATCGTCCCTAGGCTTACCCTCAACCATTAAGAACCCTCTCGGTTTTAACATCATCTTCACCTCACTTAAAAATTTATCTAATTGCTCATCTGATAAATGTAGTGCTGACCGCGCATAAACCGCATCAAAAAACTCCCTAAGCTTCGCGGCATTTAGGGGTAAATCCTTGGTGTCCGCGCTAAAGGGGTGGACCAAGCCGGTTGTTTTATCTCTCTCTCTCTAGCTTTTTGTAATTGTTGTAGTGCGCTCAAAGCGAAGTCCGTCGCGTAGACCAAGCATTTTTTTTCTTTGGCAAAAAAACGTGCATCCCTTCCGTTAGCTGCGCCTACCTCCAAAACCGTAGCATTCTCGGGTAAATACCCTATACATTTTTTTGCAAATCCATTGGGAACATTTTCCAGTTCTATGAATTCTTGTTCTCTCTGGAGGTGTTGTTTTCCCCACAAATATTTTTGATCAGGACATTGTTTTTCCATAATATTAGAAGTTAGTTGGAAGCCATGATTGCTTTTAGTATAACAACTCTGGCAGAAAGTTCAAAACGGGCCATTGGCCCGCCTCGTGATTTTATTGAATTAGAGCAACTAGGCAAATTAGGATAATTTTACCAGCTCTTCTCTGACCACCGTTCGGTCGTCCCAAGGAATCATTTTGCCATTCTCCACACACATTGCCTGTTCCGCGCCCTTGCCGGTAATCAGGACCAAATCTCTTTTATCGGCCAGTTCCAGGGCTTTTTTTATCGCTGCCCGGCGGTCTAATATTTTATATAATTTATTTTTCTCTACTTGGCTGGCCACCTGATCTATTATTTCTTGAGGATTCTCATCATAAGGATCTTCATTAGTGATTATTACTATATCAGCCTTTTCATTAGCCATCTTGCCAAGAATTGGTCTTCTGGCCTTGTCTCTGCCGCCGCCTGTTGAGCCTAGCACATGAATTAATTTATTATATTTAATATCAGCTATAGTCTGGTATAGTTTTTCCAGAGCTTTGGGCTCAAAAGAATAATCAACTATTATATTTATTCCCAAATTATTTTCAATAAATTCCAATCTGCCAGGCAAGGGCTTTAAATTGTCAATCTTTGGCTCTATTTTTAATTCCTTAGCCACGGTCATAGCCGCCAATACATTATATTTATTGTATTCGCCAAGTAAATTCATCTGCCAGTTATTGTCCCAGTCTTTTATATTATATTTTATTTTCTTTTTAGCCGGGAAATTTAAAAAATAATCAGCATGTTTATCATCCGTATTTATGATAATAGTTTTTTTGCCCAGATGCTTAAATAATTTACCTTTTGTTTTTTTGTAATTTTCAAAACTGCCGTGGGCTTCAATATGCTCTGGATATAGATTAGTTAAGACTAACATATTATAATCTATTCCTATATGGCGGTATTGCTTAATGCCCTCGGAGCTTGTTTCAATAATGGCCACTGTGCAACCAGCTTTGAGCATTTGTTTTAATAATTTTTGAGTCTGAAATCTGCCCAGCATGGTCATTTTTTT
>LCCW01000006.1 GCA_000998185.1 Candidatus Kuenenbacteria bacterium GW2011_GWA2_42_15
CATACCTATTATTTAATCCCTATTTTATATCTATTTTAATTATCCTCTTTTTACCTTAAAAAGTCAAAAATAAAAAAATTGTCATGATTATAATCATGACGGGAAAAGTTGTATTTTCCCCTCCTCTTTGATGAGGGGTGGCCGAGTCCCGTGAGGGCGAGGCCGGGGTGGTGGGAGAGCGGCAAGCGGAAAAATAGAAAACAAAAAGAAAAGAATCCGCCAGCTGGTGGAAAAACTGGGTCCCCGGATCTCGTCCCGATGAGCGCAAGCGCTATCGGAGCGAGGGAGTCTGGAGCCAGTGAAAGATTGGTGATATTATTTATATTATTTTTATCACCTCGCCGGCCAGGGATTCCATGAAATGAAAGTGATAGGAAAGGGCGAGCAAGCTGAGCGAGATGACCAGCAGGCAATGGGCGATAATGGGCTTGTGCTGAACCCGGATGCGGATGAAGATAGTCAGCAGCAGATTGACAAAAATAAAAATTAAAAGAACCAGAAAGATTTTTTCCGCGTAATAGACGATCTGGGTGGTCAGGTTATGCGGAGTTTCGCCATAGGCGACTTCTACTTGGCCGCCGCCGCTAACCGAAGTGACGCCGGATATTTGAGGCGCGGTCTGACTTGGCGATCTCGCGAACCCAGACTCGCCGCCGGGCGTAACAAAACTTTTGCCAAAGTGCTGGACAACCAGAGTAGTTTCTTTGCCGTTGATTTTGCCAACCGCCACCGCGATGCCGATTTCATCATAGTTGCTGTTTAGAATATTGGCTTTATGCGTCGGGCTTTGCAGCCAAGCGGACATGGCTTCCTCGGCTTCGGAAAAATTCATCGCCAGATTTTCTCCGGCGTAGGTGTAATTATAGCCAGCTTGTCTGAACCATTCCCAAGGGGTGGTACCGTCCGGGCTGTTGTGGGCGAAATAATCGTTTGCCAGCATATCATTGGCTTTGAGCAGAGCGGCACTGTCCAAAATCGGACTGTGCATTAAAAGAGATAGGTCGGCCTGCTGTCTTGCGCGGTTGGTCAGTTCAATAATGCGGTTGGCGGTGACCGTGGAAAATTCGGCTTGGCTTGGAAAGGTGGCAAAAAGCAGGGCTAAAACGAAAATCTTGCCGGCTAAAATAAAAGCGCTGTAAAAATGCAGGGCCTGGTGGCGGATAAAGTGCGGTTTATGGCCATTGGCTTCGCAGGGGATGAAATAATGGTGCAGCCGTTTTTTTTGTTTTTTAATAAAATTAACTGACATGGGGGGTAGCTTTATTATGTTGATTTTATTATAACACTATAGGCAAGAAATCAAGAAATCATACGGCCTCGCGGCCTAAACAAGAAATCAAGAAGGCAAGAAATTAGAAATTAGAAATCAAGGGAAGGATAGAATGGAATGCGCGGCGCGACTGTCGTTCCCGTCCTGCATCGTGGCGCGGGGTAAACTCCAGCGGCAATCTAGACGCCCTTTCTTTCCGGTCATTGTCCCGCCTGGCGGGACAATCCAGACAAAAAATAAAAAGAAAAGAATTTAAATGGAGAATAATTTAGATTGGTTGGTTTAACTTTGCGTTATTTTCATGGAAAATATTTTTTGGTTTGCCAGGTCGCGGGTGATATGCTCAATGTAGTCTTTAATTTTTTGCTCAAACCGTTCGGTGGAAAATTGGCTGGCGTGATTTTTGATCAGGGCTGGCTTGTATCTCTCCGGTCTAAAGCGGATGAGGCGATAGGCAAGCGATTCCCAAGTTTGTTCTTCAAAAAATTCGCCGGTTTGGCCGTGGATAACGGTTTCCATGGTGCCGCCGCCGGCAAAAGCGATTACTGGCCGGCCGGCAGCCATGGCTTCTACGGCCGTGATGCCGAAATCTTCCACTTGGGGATTGATATATGCCAGGCAACGGCCGTAGAGTTCTTGTTTGGTTTTTTCATCAACCGGGCCGAGAAATTCAATATTTTTGTAAGCTTTTTTTTGGAGTCGGCCGAATTCCGGCCCGTCGCCGAAAATTTTCAGTTTTAGGCCAAGTTTATTAAAGGTTTTGACGGCCAGGTCGTATTTTTTATAGGCGACCAGGCGGCCGCCGGCCAAAAAATAGTCGCCGATGTTTTCGGCAATCGTGAACTCTTCGGTGGCGACCGGCGGATAAATGACCGTGCTGTCTCGCTGGTAATATTTTTTTATCCGCGCCTGGACGACTTTGGAATTGGCGATAAAATAATCCACTTTTTGAGCGGCTAAAAAATCCAGATGGCGGAGCCGCGGCAGAAAAAGGGGAATGATTTTTTTGATGATTTTATTACAGCCTAGATCTTCAATATAGGAACAGCTGTCGTGCCAGAGATAACGGGTGGGCGTATGACAATAACAGACATGGCTGGCGCGCTTTGGGATAGAGACATTTTTGGCAAAGGAAGAAGCGGAACTGATGATTAAATCATAACCGTCCAGTTTGTGAGCAGCGGCGGCCAGAGGCATCAGGGTAAGATACCATTGATAGCGGCGATGGGCAAGGGGCAGGCGCTCCAGCCAAGTGGAGTGGATTTTTTCTCTGGCAAACAGATCGCCGGCTTTGGTTTCGTCAAAAAGCAGAACAAAAACAGGGCTGTCGGAAAAAATTTTCCGCAGGCTGGCCAGGACTCTTTCAGCTCCGCCAAGCTGGGTGAGATAATCGTGAACCAGGGCGATGGACATGGGCGTATTTTAGCATGGGAACAAAAAAACACAAAAACACGAAAACACAGAAAACACAGAAAACAATAAATCAAAAAGCAAGGGGCAGTTAGCAAGGAACAAGGCATCAGTCCGCCAATTTCCCCAATAGATTATTCCCGTAAGCGGAAGGCGGATCTCTCCCGCGCTGGCGGGATCATCCGAGCCTGCCCGCCGCCTGCCTGCCGCCTGCCTGCCGGTAGGCAGGGTAGGCAGGGTAAGCAGGGTAAGCAGGGATGACAGTGGTGTCTCGCGGGAAGCAAAAAAACAAGAAAACAGCCAGCCAATTGCCAGAATACTTTGTTCTGTTACTGGCGCGCCGCCTATTCCTCGCAAAAGTCCCGATTTGTCCCCGACAAAGTTGGGGGTAACAAATCTAGGATCCTCGATTCTGACAAGTCAGAATCGGGACAGGAAGCGCTGGGTCTAGTTCTCAAAAGAAAGGCGAGCTAAAAGGTAAGAAATTGTAGATTCGGCGCCCTGGTTGAGGTTAATAAATTTTTCCCCAATCCCATCATAACACCCTCCAGTGGTACGATCATAAACAACCTGTCCAAGAACATTATTTCCCAAGAACCAGTTAAATGCGATACTCGCTAATTCCTCGTATCGCCTCCTGTTTGTTACCTGAAACATTGTATTAAGAGTTTTTACGGTGGCGGCGGTGTCCTCGGACTGTTGGTCAAAATACGATCTCATCCCTTCCTTGAAAAACCAGCCGCCTTGGCCGATAGGCATGTATATATCGTCCTTAAAAGTATTTTTAATTAAAAAGTTGAGGGTTTTTTCAGCCACTTCAAAATATTTTCTCTCCCCGGTTATTTTGTATCCGAAGAGGAGCGCTTCTGGCAGGATGGCATTTGAATATGTTAAATAATGTTCAAACCACTCCCAGTCCGGCGAGTGGCTCTTCTCGTACAGCGTCACGAGTTGTTCGCAGTGGAGCTTTAAGGCCGCCAAGGTTTTGGGTTCTTGCCATTTAGAAAGCAAACAATTAAGCGCCTTAATGTAAAAAGCGATCGCGCGAGGCGAAGAGAAAGCAATGTTTTTCTGGAAACTTTGATCAAAGAGAGAATGGGCTTGTTTTCTAAAACATTTGGGGATTTGTTTGATGGTTGAAACTAAGGCCAGAGCATAGAGGGCCCTGGCGCTGGGGTCTTCTGAATTTTCCTGGATATTTCTTTGCTTATCAATAACGCGGTTTGAATTGACATAATTATCAAAATAACCATCGGGTTTAGCTACCCGACAAAGAAAGTTAAGGTATATGGAGGCAAGTTTTAGCGCCGAGTGAATCCCAAATTTTTTATAATGAAGAGCGGCCGCGATTAAGGCTCGGGCATTATCGTCTACGGTATATCCAAAGGAAAGATCCGGTTCGGTCAGCTTGGCAAACTGAATAATGCCAAAAGTATCAGTCAATTTAGCCAAATGTTCAAGTTTTATGGGTGGAAGTTTTCTTTGTCCCGTGGTTAGCTCCGGCGCAAATTGCGAGAAATATTTTATGTAGGAATGGGCAATATTTTCCCAGGTCATATGCCTGGTGCGGAAATAACCGTTTTTGCCCATCTGTAAACATAATTCATTATTACTTATTAATTTAATGATGGCATTAGTAAAAGCCTGCGGGTTTTTGAAGTCAATCAATATGCCGACCTCGCTCGTAATGTCTTCTTTGGCTTGAGCAAATGCTGTAGATATGACCGGACGACCGCTGCCAAGGGCATAAGATAAAGTGCCGGAAACGGCCTGGTTTGGATTTAAGGAGGTGGAAAGATAGACATCAGTAGCCGCCAGTAATCTCAATAATTTATTTAAATCAAAATAGGTATTATAAAATAAAACATGATTAATCAGACCAAGCTCATAGACCTTTTTGGTAAGAAAATTACGATATTTTTCACCCTCTTGTTCCAGCACGGCAGGATGAGTGACGCCGGCAACTAGAAAGTGAACATTGGGAAATTTTTTCACTACCGGCGGCAAGGCCTCAATTACATATTCAATCCCCTTGCCGGGACTCAAGAACCCAAAAGTAGAAAGAATCAATTTGCCGGAAAGACCAAGCAAGGACTTAGCGTGAGCGCTGGTTCCATAGGGCGCTTGATGTATCCCGTGAGGAATAACTTGAATTTGATCAGGCTTTGCTTCGTAGTCATTTTCAAGAATTTTCTTGGCGTTATTGGTCATCACAACTATGCCTTGGGAATGTTTCATTATACTTTGAACAACCGAGCGCATTTTTTTGTCCGGATCTGGCAGAACGGTATGAAGAGTGGTAACAACCGGTTTCTGAATTTTTTCTAAAAAAAGAAGAATGTGCGAACCATATTCTCCACCATAAACACCAAATTCATGTTGAATATTAACCAGTTTTATTTCTTTAATTTGATTAAGTTTGTCGGCAACCTTAACATAGTCTTCTTCACGGGGCTGGCTTATCTCCCAAATTACTTTGCCAGGATAGGGGAAATAACTTACTTCAGTAAGTTTCATCGCGACAATCTTTGACTTAACCGACGGTCCAAACATTTGATCAATGGCATTGGTAAGGTCAGCGGTAAAGGTAGCTATACCGCATTGTCGCGGCGGGAAGGTGGCCAGACAGACGATCCAACCTGTCTGTCCGGTAGGCAGGGATTTGTTTTGTCCCGCCACGGCGGGATTCCCCGATGGCCATCGGGGTGGCCGGTTAGCGCTCATAGTGTTAAGGAGCTTTTCTTGAGTTCAGTCAACAACGCTGCGAGGTCAACGGATTTCGCGGCGATTAACTTGTCGGCCGCCCCATAATAAATATAAAGTCTTTTATTTCTTACCACTGATCCGGTGGGAAAGACAACATTGTTTGTAACCCCGCTTTTTTCCCAGGAAGCCTTTGGGGAAAACAAGGGTTCTTTTAATCGCCCTAAAACTTTTAGGGGATTTTTGAGATCAAGCAGGGCAGCGGAGGCATGATAGATTTTTCCAAAAGGGGTATCCTCCACCGCATGATAGATAATCAGCCATCCGTCTTTTGTTTCAATCGGGGGACAACCGCCGCCAATGTTGCGGTTTTCAAACCAAAAGAGAGGGTCAAGCGCAATAAAATCACCTAAATTCTTGAAATAATCGCGCCAGCGATCCTCGGTAAGTTCGGAGAAACTGTCAAAATAAATAATTTGGATCCCGGGCAGAATACGGTGGAGAAGAGCAAATTTATGGTTGATTTTTTTAGGAAAGAGAGAAGCATCCTTTTCAAATAACAAGATATCTTTTCCCTCTCTCTCTTTGTAAAACATCTCAAACATTGTATATCTTTCTCTGACTTTTGACTCGCGAAAAATGTCTTCCGCTTTATCGTAGGAGATTTTCGGCGAGATAAGTCCCTGTTTGGCGAAATGGACAAGATCCTTGCTTGTGGCGTAGGCAATGAGAGCGTTTTTACCATTATAGGCAGTGTAGAAAAGATAGTATGTTCCATCCAAAAGAGTAATCCTGGGATCTTCTACGCCCTTTTTCTCGTAATCATATGCTGGAAAGAGAACCGGCTCTTTAAGTCTTTGGACAACTTTATTATCCTTCAGCTGGCAATAGCCTATGGAAGAAATATCATTGTGGTTAACTGCCCGGTAGAACATGTGAGTAATGTCACCTACCTGGATGCAGGCCGGGTTTAAAACAGCCTTATTTTCAAATTCCAGATTTGTTTTCTCTAAAATTATTCCCTCGTTTTTAACTATAATCATATTTTCTAATTCCTTTATATTGAAGTATGTTAAATGATTTAGCACTTTTTGAATATACTACAAAATACTTTTTCAGTCAAAGTTTTAGGGAGTAAAAAATCTGTCGCCTGCGCGCGGGTGGGTGGGGCAAACATAACATTTTTTCTTCGCGGCGCATTTCGCAACCCGCCCGCCGTCGCTGTCAATTTTTATTGTTGATGATTTTTTGCCAAAAGGAAACCACTTGAAGCAGATTGGTTTGCCACTCGTATTTTTGAGTGACTTGGGCATAGGCATTGGCACCCGCTTGGATTCTCAAGACATCGTCGGTAAGCAGCAACAGTGTTTTTTCAACGAATTTTTTGCCATTGTTTATTGGTGTTAAAAAGCCGGTTTTGCCGTCAATAATAATTTCTTTGGCGCCGGTGGTGGCCGAAGCGACGGTGGGTTTGCCCGCGGCAGCGGCTTCCAGAATTACTTTGCCAAAACTTTCATGGCGCGAAGGCAGCACGAAAATATCAGCCGCATGAAAATAGCTGGGCAGGTTTTGATAAGCCACTCGCCCCAATAATTTGGTTGATTGTTCCAGCTTCAGGGCCGAAATCAGGCGCCGGATTTTTGGCTCTTCAGGACCGTCGCCCGCGATAATTAACGCGACATTGCGGTGGTCAGATTTTATTTTTTTAAAACAATGAATAAGAAACGGCAAGTTTTTCTCAGGACTTAAACGGCCGACGAAAAGGATGATTTGCTGGCCGGGAAATTCGTTTTTGATGCTGATGACAGTCTGGTTGTCCGGCGTTTTAAACTGTTCCAGGTTGACCGGGGTCGGGATGACTTCAATTTTAGCTTTGGTGATTTTGGCGCGAAGAATTTTGGTTTTAATGCCCCCGGAAACCACGCGGATGGCATCAGCGCGTTTGACCGTGCATTTACTCAACCACAACATTAGCAGGTGAAAGATGTTTTCCTTGAGCCAATAAGGGTTGTCCCAGAAATCGCCGTGGAAGTGAAGTAAAAGTTTTAGGCCGTATTTGTTTTTCAGCCGCCAGCCGACCAGCCCGGTCAAGAACGGGTCCTGACAAACGACAAGATCATAATTTTCGGCGGCCAATAATTTTTTAGCTATGGCCAAGCCGTTTTTCAAACAACAAAAAACACCGTGAGCATTGGTGGGATAGGCGTAAACGGTTTCAGACAGCTGGTTTGTTTTAAAGCGGCCCTTTTTGGTCAGGACGATAATGGCAAGTTTTTCAACAAACTGGCCGTAAGCGCGGTGTCTCGCGATAGTGTCGCCGGTGCTCGCGGCTTCGCCCAAAAGCGCCCGGTCGTTGGAGAGCATTAAGATTTTCATACCTGGGCAAGTGATTTTATTTTTTTGACAGCCATCGGAGACTGGCGGTTTTTGGTGGTTTAACGATCAAGATCAACAAGTTCAGCTATGATTAATATAACATTTTTTTACCAAAGATGAAATATGTGATATAATTATTATAATTATGGACAATCTTGACAAAGCGACCCCAAGCCCTGGCGAGTTGCCTTCTCCAGAGAGGCTGCCGTCAGAGGCGGAGAGAGAAAAATTTTGGGAAAACCCGTCTTTTTTGTTTGTGTGCATGGGTCTTTTGACTATGATCGCGATGACCAGCACTTATTTTATTGCCCAGGGGTATAATGATCCAACAATCGTCATCGGCAGCGTGTCTTTGGTGGCCGGCATTATCATTTTAATCGGCGGCATGGCCATTAAAACAGTCGAGCAGCTGTCGGCGGCCAATCGGATTAAAACCGAGTTTGTGGCCATCGCCTCGCATCAACTGCGGACGCCGTTGTCAATTATTAAGTGGTATGTGGAATTTTTATTGCCCAAGGGAAAGCAGGCCAATTTGACGGTTGAACAGTTGAATTATTTAAAGATAATCAGCGATTCTAATCAGCGGATGATCAGGCTGGTGAATGACCTTTTAGATATTGCCAGGCTTGAGAGCGGCAAAATACAGATCCATCCGGAAAAAACGAATTTAGTTGAAATCTGCCGGAATATCATCAGCGAGAATCAACTGTTTGCGGACAAGAAAAATATCAAGATCAGTCTTAAAACCGACGCGGAAATGCCCTTGCTTCTTGTGGATCCGAAAAGGATAAGTGTGGTAATAGAAAATTTGGTCACCAATGCCGTTAAATACATCAACAGCGACAAAAACGGCTTGATTTCCATAGAGATTTCCCGCCAGAACAACAAGGTTTTATTTGGTATTACCGACAACGGGGTGGGCATACCGGATAAAGATAAAAAGAAAATTTTTAAGAAATTTTTTCGAGTGGACAACACGATGAAGCTGCAAACGGGCGGCACCGGACTCGGACTTTTTATCGCCAAAGCAATCGTGGAGTCGCACAAAGGCGATATCTGGTTTGTGTCAAAAGAAGGCGAGGGCACGACTTTTTATTTCACTTTGCCGATTCAGAAATCAGTAATCAGTAATCAGTAATTAGAAATCAGTAATCAGGAAGCAAAAGAAATAGAGAAATAAAGAAATTAAGGGAAATCATAGTTGGTTCAATCGTCCCTGCCTCGCCGCCCGCCTGCCGCCCGCCTGCCGGAGGCAGGGTAGGCAGGGCAGGCAGGCTTCGATTGAACCTAGGGTTTAGCTAATAGTAGAAGCGGTTTAGCCGGTCATTGGTTCGGTCTCTGGAACGCAACAGCCGTTTTATTCGTGTAGTGGGATGTTTTGCTTTTCTTTTGTAAAAGAAAAGCTAACAAAACCCCGCCGCTCATGAGCACGGGGCAGGGAAAGCTAGCTCGCTTGGAGCTCAAAAGCAAATCTTGGCCTCACTCGCGTGAAAATTGTCAGGGAACCCCATCGGCTAAGCGCCTGATCGCCCTGACAATTTTCTACGCCTCATTCGTCCAGATTCTCATTTTCTCGCTCCAAATGCTCGCAGCGCTGACTCGGGCAGGATAGATTAGTTAGTTTTACCCCCCTTTTTTTATAAAGCGGCACTATTAGTTTTCAAAAAAAAGAAAGCCGGTCCGTAGTCGGATCGGCTTTTGATATTCTAAGGACAGTCATTAGAACGCAATTAAAATTCGTCATAGTTGCGCATTTCCAGCTGGGATTCAATCTGTTTGACTGTTTCAATAACTACGGAAACGACTATTAAAAGCGAAGCGCCGGAAACAACCATACTATTGACGCCAGTCAGTGGCCCGATAATAAGCGGCAAAACAGCGATCAGCCCCAAAGAAAGCGAACCGGCCAGCATAATATGGTTACTGACGCCGCCCAAGTATTCGGCAGTTTGGCGGCCAGGGCGCATACCCGGCACAAAACCGCCTTGTTTTTGCAGATTATCGGCAATTTGCTGGGGATGAAAAATAACAGCCGTGTAAAAATAAGTGAAACCAACAACCAACAAGAAATAAATAGCGCCGTAAAATACTTGATTTTTGAAAAGATTTAAAATAAATTCAGCCAGAGTGACGATAATATGGCTGTCGGCGCGCGTGGCCAATTGGGCCACGAGGGTCGGCAACATAATCAGAGAAACGGCAAAGATAATGGGAATCATGCCGGCTTGATTGACGCGCAGAGGCAGGTGGCTGTCAAAACCGCCATACATTCTGGTGCCGCGGACCCGTTTGGCATAAGAGACAGGAATATTTCTTTGCGCTTCAGTGATATAAACCACGCCAGCCACGGTGGCCACGGCGATGGCTAAAAATACCGCGATATTTAGAATTTGCGCCATCTGAAAAGTAGCCACCGTGCGTTGAACAGCAGTAGGAATGCCAGAGACAATGCCGGCGAAAATGATTAGTGAAATGCCATTGCCGATTTTCTTTTCGGAAATCAATTCGCCAAGCCACATTAAAAAGACGGTGCCGGCTGTCAGAATAATAAGCGTAATGATGTAGTTGGCCGGGGTAAAATCAGCAATAATGCTCCTTGAAGATTGCTGCAAGAGTTTGATCATGCTGTAGCCCTGGAGAGCGGCCAAGGGCACTGTCACAAGGCGGGTATATTGGTTGATTCTTTTCTGCCCGGCTTCACCCTCCTTCATCATTTCTTCCAGGCGCGGGACAATCATAGCTAAAAGCTGGAAGATAATGGAAGCGGTGATGTAGGGGCCGATGCCCAAGGCGACAATGGAGAAATTGGACAGTCCGCCGCCGGAGAAAATATTCAAAAGGCCAAGAATTTCATTGTCGGCGAAAAAATTTTTCAGAGCCACCAAATCAATGCCGGGAATAGGAATGTGAGCGGCAATTCTAAAAACAATTAAAAGACCAAGGACAAAAAGTATTTTTTTGCGCAATTCTTTGTCTTTGAATATTCTAGTTAGCTTTTCTGCGAATTTCATAAAAAAGAAATTGAGAAATTAAGCCCGCCGATTTCCAAATTGGATTATTCTGGAACAGAGAGGGCGGGTCAGCCCAAGGCTGAAAATAAAGGGGATAAAACAGAAATCAGAAAGTAGTAGTCAGAAATCAGGCTTGTGAAATCCCCGCTTGCTCGGCTGGCGCAGGGACACTGGCGTTAGCAACGGTTTGAATTATTTCACCGCCGGCAGCTTTGATTTTTTCAGCGGCTTTTTTACTGAAGGCACAGCCGGTTAATTTAATGTTAATATTTATGGAGCCGTCGGACAAGACCTTAACGCCATGAGTGGCGTTGGCAACAAGTTTTTTAGCCATCAGACTCTCCGGACTGACCGTGTCGCCGGCTTGGAAGTTTTTGTTAATTTGTCGCAACGAGATAATGGCCGGTTTTGGATGGATGGACTGAAAACCTCGCAGTTTATGGGTGCGCTCAATCAATTGGCGCATGCCCAATCTTTTCAGACCGCGTTTGCCGCCAGAGCGAGCTTTTTGCCCTTTGAGCCCGCGACCGGAATAGGTGCCGCGTTTGCCGCCGCGACCAATGGTTTTCTTCTTGTGTTTTGAGCCCTTGGCTGGTTTTAGATTTGATAGATTGAGCGTCATAAAATAAAGATTACTTACTCATTCTTTTAAGAGCATTATAGATCGCTTTGACATTATTGACTTTATTTTGCGAGCCGATGATTTTAGCCACGACATCGCGGTAGCCGGCTAATTCCAGAACGGTTCTAATCACGCCGCCGGCGATAATGCCGCGTCCTTTTTTACCCGGGCGAATCATCACTTCGGCGGCTTTAAATTTTTCTTTTAGGGCATAGGGGATAGTGCCTGTTTTAATATCAACTTTGAGCATTATTTTTCTGGCTTGAGCCACGGCTTTATTGATAGCGATCGTGGTATCGGCGCCCTTGGCAACGCCAAAGCTGACTTGGCCGGCTTTATCGCCCACGACAACGCAAGCTCGGAAGCTCATTCTTTTACCGCCTTTGGTGACTCTGGTAACTCTGGCCAGGTCAACTAATTTTTGTTCCAGGTCGGAATCTTCCCCTCGCTGTTTTCTAGATCGGCCGCTGTTTTTTGATACTGGTTTTGGAGACATAATGGTTTGAAAATAAAATAATGATTAAAATTTCAGACCGCCTTGGCGCGCGCCATCGGCCACGGCTTTGACGCGGCCGTGATATTGGCGGCCGGCGCGGTCAAAAACGCATTTGGTAATGCCTTTGGCCGCTGCTTTTTGGGCCAAGGTCAAGCCGGCAGCCAATGCGATTTCCGTTTTGGCGCCTTTTTTATTCAGATTTTGGCTGTGGAGACTAACCAGCGTGTGGCCGTTTTTGTCGTCAATAAGCTGCAGAAAGACATATTTGAGACTTTTAGAAACGCACAGTCTCGGTTTTTCCGCGCTGCCAGAAATTTTGGCGCGGACGCGCTTGTGCCGGCGAGCCAAAGCCATTTCTTTAATTTTATTGTTATTCCTCATAATAAGTGTTTTTAAATAGGCGATGCCCGGGATTGTTATCGGGGAAAGTGGAATTAGCCGAGATTTCCGTGAGTGTCTTTTGATAAAGGTTCAACATAAAGGCGACGGTACCGAAGATAATAACCGAGAGCACGATCCAACAGTAGCAAGATGATTTGATGTTAGTCATATTTAGGCGCTAGTTTTGACTTGTTTGCCGGCTTTCCGGATAATTATTTCTTCAATATATTTGATGCCTTTGCCTTTGTATGGTTCTGGTTTTTTAATTTTTCTGATGTTGGCGGCTGTTTCCCCCAACAGCTCTTTATTTGTTGATTCCAGGGTAATAATATTTTTATCAACAGTGACTTGAACACCGGCGGGCAAGGGAAACTCTACCGGATGGGAAAAGCCGACTGCCAAAACAAGAGCCCCACCTCTCATTTCCGCTTTATAACCAACGCCTTTTATTTCCAGCCGCTCTTGGTAACCATTCACGACGCCGTTGACAAGGTTAGCGGTGATTTGTCGCATAGTGCCCCAGAGCGCCCTTTCGTTCTGATTGTTTTTGTTGTCAATGGTCAGCTGGAGCAGGTTGTCTTTTTGTTCTAAGTGGACCAGCGGATGGAGATGATATGATAATTCTCCTTTCGGGCCTTTGACCTGCAGGAGGTTGTCTTTGACGGAAACGGTGACGCCCGCGGGAATATTGATTGGTTTTTTGCCGATTCTTGACATAGTGTTGAAATTAATAGATAGCGCAAAGCACTTCGCCGCCGATTTTTTGGCGACGCGCTTCCTTGTCCGTCAGTAGCCCTTTGGAAGTAGAAATCACGGCCATGCCATTGCCGTTTAAAATATAGGGAATGTTATCTTTGTCAACATACACTCTCCGACCGGGCTTGCTGATTCTTTCCAGTTTGCTGATTTTAGGGCGCTGGTCGTTTTTATTGTAGTTTAATTTTATTTTAATGGTGGCAAAGCGGCCGAGCGCGGCGTTTTTTCTGACGGGTTTGCCGGCCAGGTCTTCATTTTTTTCAACGGCTTCAAGCCAGCCTTCTTTTGCCAAAATCTCAAGAATATTTATTTTTAATTTGGAGTATGGCAAAATAACCTCATTCTTTTTAACCATTTGAGCGTTTCTTATTCTGGTTAGCATGTCAGCTATAGGATCCGTCATATTATGCGATAAATCAATAAATCATAT
>LCCW01000007.1 GCA_000998185.1 Candidatus Kuenenbacteria bacterium GW2011_GWA2_42_15
GCAATTTTTATAATCAGTCAAGATTTCCATACAGTATAGTGTATTACTTTTTGGATTTTCTGGCAAAGTTTGACAAAAAGTCAGGTTTTGTTTCAGAGCTTGACTTTATTTTTTTTTATGCTTAAATTACTGGAATACAAAAAGAAAGAAAAAATCATAAAAAACCATAAAATTTGCCAAAATATCTAACCTGGAGGATTGAAGTCATGAAAGCAACTTGTTTTTTTATTGCCGTTCTGTTTTTGGTTTCGGGCGTTTTTGCCCAACCCCAAACACCCCCGTGGCTTAAGAATTTTTATGGGGGTGTGCTTTACACCGCTTCCATGGATACAACCACCCTTAATAAGGGGGTGGTGGGGCACGACGCTTCACTCTGGACAGGGGCGGTGGCCGAATGGACAGCCGGCCCCGGTGTTTTACACGCCAAGGTGTTTGGCTATGATGGTTTTAAGTCCAACTTTTTCTACCAACTTGAAACCAGGGGAACTACCTTGCGGGCAGGGTATTTGGTTGGTACTAACGCGTTTTGGTTTAGACCGAATCCAGTCTCGGACCAAAACCATTTTTTGCCGCCATCAATCGGCGGCATTCCAACCTTGCTGGGTTTGGGCGTTGTTGCCAGCAACGATTTGTTTTCGCTGAGTTGGCATTATGGCGGGGATTCATCGGTTTTTGATGGGGGATTGCAACAAAAGATTTTCGGCGCCACCGTGAGAGTTGGTGGCTTTGCAACTACTCGGGGTAATTTCGGCGGGGCGCTTTTCCGGATTATTTCGCAGCACCTCAACGCGACCATACTGACCAAACGAGAGGATGGCGTAACCACCCAGACTGGAACACTAGTGGTTTCAACCCATGGGATTGATCCGTATGGGTTTATGATCAATCGCGACCGCAAATGTGAGTCATGGGAGGTGGGTGTGACCAAAACTATTATGGGTTGCTCTTGGTCGCCATATATTGGGGTGACTATCGGACCGGCGTATAACTGGTTCATGGGTAAAGGGGGAAGTTTGTGCTTCTTTGTACAAATTTTCTTTTATAAATAAATTCTTAGTTTCTCACTAACCGCGGGACATTTCTTCAAAGAGTGTCCCGCGTATTTTTTTGTCTAAAAAAGCTTTTTGGGATACTATTAAAGTATAGACCCACAGAGGAAGAGAAGATGTTTTTTACTGTCATTGTCCAGCTTGACTGGACAATCCAGAAACAAAAACAAACAAAAAAGAATTTATGACAAAATATAACTACTATGTCTATATCCTAGCCAGTAGTAAAAACGGCACGCTCTATATTGGCGTTACCAACGATTTAATGAGAAGATTATATGAGCACAAGAACAAGCTTATTAAAGGATTCACCAGTAAATACAAAATTCATAATTTGGTTTATTTTGAAGAAACAGACAACATTGCCGAGGCAATCAGGCGAGAGAAGCAACTCAAGGGTTGGAATAGGAAATGGAAGATAGCATTAATTGAGAAAGATAACCCAAGCTGGGATGATTTATCCAAAGGGTGGTTTTGAAGACTGGATCCTCGGATCAAGTCCGAGGATGACAGAAAAAATATTAGTTCCTCGCCCGAGGATGACAATGCAAAAAATCCCCATTGTTTTTATGTCCAAATCATATATCCCCCAAGACCAATATTTTAAAAAAGCCAAAACCCTTGGTTATCGCGCCCGGAGCGTTTTTAAGCTGGAAGAAATTCAAAACAAATTTCACATTTTGAAATCAGGTATGGATGTTTTGGATTTAGGGGCCGCGCCCGGCAGTTGGCTCCAATACGCCAGTAAAATTGTTGGCCCCAAAGCTAAGCTTATTGGTTTAGATCTGCAGAAAATTGAACCCATTGCCAAAAATATCAAAACATTTGTCGCGGATATTCTTTCGCCCGCAGCGGAAAATTTAATTACAAAAAATCACCCGACTCATTTTCCGCTCATTCTTTCTGATTTAGCTCCCTCCACTTCCGGCACCAAAGAAGTTGATCATCTAAAATCAATTGAGTTGAACGAGCGGGTGGTTTCCTTGGCTGAAAAATTTTTAGCTCCACACGGAAATTTAGTCTTAAAAATTTTTCAGGGCGCTGACTTTGACAGCTTTATTAAAAACCTAAAAAGACAATTTAGCCGCGTTACCGTTTTTAAGCCCAAAGCCAGCCGCGATCGGAGCTTTGAGGTCTATGTGATTGCGAGAAAATAGGGAAGAGAATATAATTACAATAGAACGGGTTGCCGCTATAATATTTTTACAATTTCCAAGACACAATTTCCAATTTCCAAATAATTCCAAATCCCAGTTCTCAAACCACAACAATCATTTTGTATTTGAATTTTGGAATTTGTAATTTATTTGGAGCTTGTATCTTGGAACTTGGAAATTAATTTATCTTTTATGCATACCCTAGACAATCTCGCCCGCCTGGGACAGTTGGATAAAGAAAGAATGTTGGAATCCATCGCGCTTTTGCCCCGCCAAATTGAGCAGGCTTGGGCAGAGACGAAAAAATTAAAATTTTCGCCGGCTTACAAAAAAATAGACAAAGTGGTAATCAACGGCATGGGCGGTTCCGGCCTTGGCACGCACATTATCCGCTCAATTTATTTTAAAGACCTTAAGGTTTCCCTTGCTAATATTCACGGCTATGACCTGCCGGGTCTCGTTGATAAAAATACCCTGTATATTATTTCCAGCTATTCCGGTGAAACCGAGGAGCCGCTTACCACACTTAAAGCCGCCAAAAAGCGTGGCGCCAAAATTTTGGGCATTACTGCCGGCGGGGAATTAGCTGAATTGATTCAAGCCAAGCAAATTCCTGGTTACATCTTTGAGCCAAAACACAATCCTTGCAATCAGCCGCGGCTTGGACTCGGTTATTCAATCGGCGGCATTCTCGGGCTCCTTAGCCAATGTGGGGTTGTCAAAATAAAAGACCAGGAAATATCTTCAGCCGTTAATCTCTTGGACAAACTGAACCAGGAATTTTCTCCCAAAAATCCTTTGGCCCAAAACAGCGCCAAAAAAATGGCCGACAGTCTGTATGGCAAAATTCCAGTGGTTGTCGCCTCCGAATTCCTTGCCGGCAACGCTCACGCCCTGGCCAATCAAATCAACGAAAACGCCAAAAATTTCTCCGCCTACTTTATTATTTCTGAATTAAATCACCATTTACTTGAGGGGCTGTCTTATCCCGCCTCCAATCACAAAAACATCCACTTTGTGTTTTTGGAATCAAATCTTTATTACAGCCGCAACCAAAAACGTTTTGCCATTACCAAAGACATCGTGGCCAAAAACAAAATTCAATTTTCCAGTTTTTTCTCCCCGGGCGAAACCAACCTTGAACAATCTTTTGCCGCTTTACTCTTCGGCTCATATGTCAGTTTCTATCTGGCGATTATGAATGGCCTTGACCCCTCGCTTATCCCTTCCGTTGATTATCTAAAAGAAAAATTAAACAATTAAATTTATGCCTAAAAAATATCTTGCCACGCTTTCACTTTTGATTGCTGACCGGCAAGTCAATATTCATCGCGTCAACCAAATTTTGACCGCCAACGGTCACATTATTATGTCGCGTCTGGGCGTAAACCCAAATACCGCCTGCTTGGCCCACTGCCTGGGCTTGATTATTTTAGCCTTGGCCGGGGAGAAAATAAAAATTCAAAAGTTGGCCACTGCTCTCTCCCGTCTTAAGGGTGTAAAAGTCAAATTATTTTTTATGATGAGCGAATAAGTATTTTTTAAAAGCCGCTGTTTATGAAACAGCGGCTTTTTGTTATAATGAAATTATGCTGAAAAGAAATCATCGCCAGCTATTTACCGCCATATTAGCCAATCGGCTAATTCTTTATTTTTTGCTATTCTTGGCAGTTTTTAGTTACTTTCTTTGGCTAAATAATGCCTCAGTTTTTCCTGATCCCGACTCTTTTTACCATGCCAAAATGGTGGCGCTGATGCAGGCCAGCGGGCCGGTTAAAGAATTCCCCTGGCTGCCTTTCACCACCCTCAATGATGTTTATATTGATCATCATTTTCTTTATCATCTGCTTTTAGCGCCCCTGGTTTGTTTCTTCAGCCCGTTGCTCGTTATCAAGCTCGCCGCTGTTTTATTCGCCGCTCTGGCCATTGTGTTATTCCAATGGCTTTTGGACCAGCTTAAAATAAAATATTCCTTGGTCTACACCCTAAGCCTGTTATTTTCTGACCAGTTTATCTTTCGTCTCAACCTAGCCAAGGCTCCTTCTTTGTCTTTGATTTTTATTTTTTTAACCTTTTATTTTATCAGCCAAAACAAAAATAAGTGGTCTTGGCCGTTGTTTGTCTTGTCATTTTTTTATGTCTGGCTTTACGGCGGTTGGCCCATATTTCTGGGCATTGGTTTGATTTATTTAACAGTCAGCGGTGTTAGTCGGTGGTTAGCATATGTTAATAGCCTAAAACTCAAAATTACAATTAAAAATTTTAAATTGCTATTTAACCGCCGAATCTTTCAATTACCATTCAGTATATTCTGCGGTCTGCTTGCCGGTCTTGTTGTCAATCCTTATTTCCCCCGCAACCTGTCTTTTTATTGGCAGCAGACTTTTCAAATAGGACTTCTAAACTACAAAAAACTAGTTGATGTTGGTAGCGAGTGGTACGGCTTAATTTTTTTTGACCTGATCGGCCGCAATATTTATATGCTTATTTTGTTTTTTGCCGCCCTGGTTTTATTTTTTGTTTTTATTCGTCGCCAGAAACAATTTACTTGGTTACTATTTTTTTTGAGCCTTATTTTTTGCGTTCTCACCCTCAAGTCCCAGAGAAACATTGAATATTTTGCGCCTTGCGCCCTGCTTTTTTCTGCCCTTATTTTTAACAACATGCCATTTAATCTCCGTTCCCCGGGCGTATTCTTTAAGGAATTATTTTTTAAATATCGTCCATTATCAATTACGCTTGTCTTTTGCTTTTTACTCTGTTTGCCTATAGTTTTTTCTTACAATTTTTTCAGTCTTAAAAAAGCGCTGACTCACGGTTTTGGCTTTCAAGAGATTAGTCCATCAGCAAGCTGGCTTTCGCGCAACTCAAAAAATGATGAAATTATTTTTCACGACAGCTGGGCTGATTTTCCGCTCCTTTTTTATCACAATACCAAGAACAGATATTTAGTCGGCCTAGACCCCACCTTTATGTATTTTAAAGACAGGCAAAAATATCTGCTCTGGCGCGACATTGTCAAAGGCAAGACAAACTCACCAATTTGCCGCCTTATTTTGGAGCAGTTTAACTCACCCTATATGCTAATCCGTATCACCAATAAAGCACTGCTCGCCCAATTTGATTTAGACAGTAAGTGTGTTAAGGTTTATGAGGATAAAGAGGTTAAAATTTATACCATTGAAGAATTAGCCAATTAATATTATTACGCTCGGTTTTAAATCCGTTAATTCTTTAATCCGTTAATTGAACAACTGAAATTTATGCTTACTATCGTTTTGCCGGTTTTGAACGAACAAATAATTTTACGAGAAAACGCTCTGCGGTTATGGTCTTTTTGTCGTGATAATTTAAAAGAAGAATGGCAGATTATCATCTCTGACAGTGCTTCTACCGACAAAACGCCGTTCATTGGCCATGCTTTGGCTGAAAATTATCTTGAGATAAAATATTTTCGCCAAGAGATTATTGGCAAGGGCGCTGCGGTGCTTGGCGCCTGGCAATCTTTTCCCGCTGACATCTATATTTTTATGGATGCTGATTTGGCCGCTGATCTGAAATTTCTGCCCGCGCTTATTAGCGCCGTAAAAAACAAAGCCGACATCGCCGTCGGTTCGCGTTTCCAAATTGGCGCTTCGTCCAGCCGTCCCTGGCTGCGCCGGCTTACCTCCCGTGGTTTGCGCTTGGTTTTGAAAATATTTTTTCATCTGAAAGCCAAGGACGCGCCTTGCGGTTTTAAAGCGATCAATCAAAAAACATTGGCGACCGTTATCCCGCGCATTAAAAATCAGACTTGGTTTTTTGATACCGAGCTTTTGATTCTGGCCGAACAACAGGGCCTTAATATCAAGGAAATCCCGATTATTTGGCAGGACGGGCTCAACCCGGCTCGGCGCAGCACCATTCGTCTTTTTGCGGTTATTAAAGACTATCTTAAAAATATTTTTTCTCTTCTCAACAGATAGATATGCCTTCTTCCTCAAAGATTTTTCACAGTCACAAATTTCAGCTGGTGCTGCTGTTTTTCGTTTTTCTTTTATTTTCCCTTTGGTTCACCCAGTCGCCGGTGAGGCAGTTAAACATTATGGTGCCCCAAGGCGGTGATCCGTTTTTAGTCGCCTGGCTTTGGTCTTGGGAGATGCATCAAATCCCCATTACCCCCCTGTCCTTATTTGACGCCAACATCTTCGCTCCGTTCAAAAACACCCTGGCTTTTACCGAGCACATGCTGGGTTCGCTCCTCTTGGCCTGGCCGCTTTTTTTAATTTTCAAAAACATCATTTTGGTTTTCAATCTTATCAGCCTTTTGTCTTTCGCCATTGCCGGGCTTGGTATGTATCTCTTGGCCTGCTACTTAACCAAAAATAAAGCGGCTTCTCTCGTCGCTGCCTTTATTTATGCTTTCGCTCCGTATAAAATAAATCACCTGGAACACCTCAATCTTACTGGCCTGTGGCTGCCGTACTTTTTTCTCTTTCTGCATAAGATATCCCGGGATTTTTCCTGGAAAAACACCCTTTGTTTTATCCTTTTCTCCCTCTTGGTTTTTCTGAATGCCATGCAATATTTTCTCTTCTTGCCCCTGGCAGTTTTATCTTTCATAGCTGTTAAACTACGGCTCCGGCGCGCTGGCTTTACCAAAGAAATGCTAATCAAAGTCCTTTTTATTATTTGTGTTCTGTTATTGGTGGCCATACCTATTGCCATTCCTTACTTAAGCCTGAAAAATGATTTTAATTTTGAGCGCTCCATTACCGTCATTGAGGGCCTTTCCCCGGATTTGTTTGACTATTTCATCAGCCCGTTCTTCTATAAATTATTTTACACGATTTTTTCCCAAGAATGGGCGGTTGGCACCGGTCTGGTCGTGCTGCTGCTTTTGGTTTTTGCCGCGCGCGTTCTTTATCGCCATCCGCCCCAAGACAAGACCAAACTCGTTTATTGTTTCATTGGCTTGGCTGCTGTTCTTTTTTCCTGCGGTTATTATATTCAACTGACGCGCGCTGATAGCGGCGGCCTCATCGGTCCATGGGCGCTTTTGTATAATTTTATCCCGGGCTTCAGCGGTATTCGCGCCGTTGGCCGTTACAGTATTTTTTTCCTGTTGAGCGCCAGCGTCGTTATCGCCCTTGGTCTACGGACTTTTTTTGTTAATCACCTCAAAAATAACAAGAAGAAAATTTTAGTTGTTTCGTTTTTTGTCCTGCTTTTTCTTTTTATTGAGTTTAGTTTTGCCCAGCCGAAAAGATATGTTCCGGTTATTGGCCATCCGCGCGTCTACGATTGGGTCAAGGCGCAAAAAAATGCTAATATTTATTTAGAAATGCCCCTGGGTTTAAATTATCTGGAAAACAACTGGGATGCCAGCTATGAGTATTTTTCCATTTTCCATTTTAAAAAAATAGTCAATGGCTACAGCGGCTACGCTCCCAAAGCATATGAGGAGCTCAACAAGCGTCTGCGCCATTTTGATTTTCAAGACGATGATATTATGATCATAAAACAATATGGCGCCACGCACCTCATCTTCCACTTTGATTATTACATGAGCACCTTCAAGGATAAAACAATCAACCGGCTCAAGGATAGCGAATTAGTTAAACTGATCTATCAAATAGACAATGATTATGTTTTTGAAATCCAATAATTTATGTTGCGTCAGCTGGTAAAATCTATTAGTAAGCGAGAGTGGTGGTTTCTGGTTGTCACCGCTGTTTTTTTGATTGTGTTGACTACCGCCCCGTATGTTTTTGGCTGGCATAAGGCCCCGGCTGGCTCCACCTACACTGGTCTGCACTCGCTCACGCCAGGTGATATCCATGTTTATTTTTCCTATCTGGAACAGGTGCGCCAGGGGCAGCTGGTTTTTCAGGATCTTTATTCTGGCGAACCGCAATCTCGGCTGATCTTCAACGGCTTTTGGTCAGCGCTGGGAGTGTTCGCCGTTGCTTTTGGCTTGTCCAATGTCGTTGCTTTTCAATTGGCCAGGATTATTTTTATTCCATTTTTGCTTTTTGTGTCCTATCTTTTGTCCGCCTACTTTTTTTCTGCCAAGGGTTGGCGCCGTATTTGTTTTATCTTTCTGACTTATGCGTCCGGGCTTGGTGCCGTTTTTTCTCCACTGTTGACAAATAATGTTTATAGGCAAGGCTGGTATAATTGGCCGTTGGATCTTTGGGCCGCCGAGAACAACAATCTTTTGACCATGCTTCAGTCCCCGCACCTCAGCCTGGCCAGTTCGCTTATTATTTTGATTCTCTTTTTGTTTTTTCTGGCCGTTGAACATGATCGACCTAAGTACAGCTTGGCGGCCGGTTTGCTGGCGCTCATACTTTTTGAGTTCCACCCTTTTCATATCCCGGCCACTATCGCCATCATGGTCGTTTACCTTGCTTATCTGTTTATAAAGAACAAAAAAATTCAGCTGAATTATTTGAAACATTTGCTTATTGTTATTGGCGTTTCCTCGCCGTCAATTTTGTATTATTATTTGCTTTCGCGCTATGATTTTTTTACCCAAATCCGCGTTTACCAAAATGTTTGTCTTAGCCCGGCTCTTTGGGTGACATTTATCAGTTACGGATTGGTTTTGGCTTTGGCTGTTTACGCTGTTTATAAAATAATCAAAGCCGGCAGCCCGGCCAACCGCCATGTTTTTCTCATTATCTGGCTCGTCGTTCAGTTCCTTTTCCTTTACTCGCCCCTGCCTTGGCAAAGACGCATGATGCAAGGACTGCAGATTCCAATGACTATTTTGGCGATTATCGGGCTGGAATCTCTGTTTCATTGGTTAAAAGCAAAAATGTCCGCTCATAATTTTGATTTTTTTATCAATAATAAGTATCTGGCCGTGATCATTTTCATTGCCGTGTTTTGCCCCTCGCAAGTTTTCAATTGGGTGCGCGAGTTTTCCATCTTTCAAACCGATCGTTATTACGAACAGCTCTACATTCCGCGCGATCGGCTGTCCGCCTATCTTTGGCTTAAAGATAATTTAGGTGAAGATGATGTTGTTTTAGCCGAGCTGCTCAACGGCAATCTGATTCCCGGCGTTGCCGGCCGCAAGGTTTTTGCCGGTCATGGCGTGGAAACTTTGTTTTTTGACAGTAAGGTCAGTGACATTGCTTGGTTTTTTAAAACCAATAATCTTGACGATAAAAAGAAAGTGTTTTTGGAGAAAAACAATGTCAGTCATATCTTTTTCGGCGAACGGGAGGCGAGTTTGGGCGATTTCGATCCAACTGATAAAAATTATCTCCGCCCGGTTTTCCGCTCTGGTCAGGTTGTTATTTTTCAAGTAAGCTTACATTAAAATATGCCCGCGGTAATTTTATGGTCATAAGTCCGCAGGAATTTATTAAACATCTTCTCAACTTATGTTAAAAAATGATTTTCAAAAAGTATCAATTATTATTCCGGTCTATAACGAAAAGGATACTTTTTTAACTATTCTTAAAAAAGCGCAGGATAGCCAGATCAATGGACTAAGCCAAGAAATAATAATTGTTGATGATGGTTCTACTGATGGAACAAAGGATATTCTTGCTAATATTAGCCAGAACGGCATCAAAATTTTTTATCATCAAAAGAATTTCGGTAAGGGCGAAGCTCTTCAAACCGGCTTTAGCCAGGCCTCGGGTGATATTATTATTATCCAAGATGCTGACCTTGAATATGACCCCGCCGAGTATCAAGATTTGGTAAAACCAATTCTTGAGGGCAATGCCGATATCGTTTATGGTTCCAGATTTGTCGGCGATAAACCTCACCGAGTTTTATATTTTTGGCATTATTTGGGCAACAAAATAGTTGTGCTTTTTTCTAATATCGTTACTAATCTGAATTTAACCGATGTGGAAACCTGTTATAAAGCCTTTAGAAAAGAGGTGTTAGATAAAATTAAACTTAAAGAAAAAGGTTTTGGTTTTGAAAATGAATTTACTATTAAAGCCGCTCGCCAGAAATTCAGATTTTATGAAGTTGGCATTTCTTATACCGGCCGTACCTATCAGGAAGGCAAAAAAATAAAACTGCGCGATGCTTTCTTGGCCATGTGGTGTATTTTAAGATATGGCATATTCGGCTAAAAAAGAATTAGTTTGAAAGAAAAAATTAGGAATATAAAATAGCCGAGATGCCATTACTGTTATAGATAGAAAATTCGGCAAATTAAAGTTAGGCATCAAAGATATAATTGAATTTTTTTTGTAACATTAGTTAGATTAAGGTTTAAGATATGAGAGATGGTCGTTTTATAATAAAAAGGATTATCCCTTTGCTTTCATTTATTTTTTTATCCCTGGCTGTTTTCTGTCCTATTTTGAAAAATTTCTTTTTTTCAGATGATTTTTCCTGGTTGTTCCGAGCGGATCACTTGCTTTACAACTGGTATGATTTCATTTTTTTGCGCTTCGCTGGATTTTTGAGAACAACCGTGAACCTTTATTTTTATATAACCTATCATTTGTTTGGCAGTCACCCCTCTTATTATTATTTGGTCAATATATTATTACACGGGGTTAATGGCTACCTGGTGTATTTGCTAAGCAAAAACATTATAAGACAACAGGCGATCGGCTGGTTGGCAGCTGTCATATTTATTTGTTTATATAGTCATCGCGAAGCCGTGATGTGGGTTAGCGCCGCAACTTCCCTTATTGATACTTTTTTTGTTCTGCTCGCCGCAAATTTATTTTGGCATTATTTAGCAAACAGGAATTTTTTTGTTTATTTAGCGACTTTAACCGCTTTAATAGCGGCTCTCTTAACCAAGGAATCCTCATCAATTTTAGTGATTATTCTAAGCTTGGAGTTTTTATTGTTTTATAAATATAAAAATTGGTATAAAAAAGATGCTATTATCTTACTGCCGTTATGGGCCGTAACTATTATTTATCTAGTGGTGCAATATCTATATTTATTTAACAATCTCGCGGTTTATGGTTATGAATACAAGATCAAGATATCCCAGCTGAAAATTTTATTTTTTAATACCGCTCATGTCATATTTGGGTTTGAAAATTTATCTTTAATTACTATCTTGTTTTTGGCTTTGCTTTTGGTGGTCATATTGATTTTTTTAAAAAATAGAGAGTACCGAAGAATCCTTTTATTTTTTGGAGGCTGGATATTAATTACCTCATTACCCCCAATTTTTTTTAATATGGGCAGTTACCACTTTTTCTTGGCCTCGCGTTATAATTATCTGATCTCCGTCGGCGCCTCTTGCTTATTAGCGACTGTAATTTATTTAATTTATAGATTTTTACGGCACAAAAGATGCAAATTTTTTATATTTTTAATAGTGGCAATATTATTATTTTTTAATGTCCATAAAATTAGAGAGGACAATCGCGGTTATTATAAACTCGGCCAGATAAGCAGAAATTTGTATTATAGTCTTAGTGTCTTGAACACGGAAAAGTATTGCGGTTATAATGTTTTTATTGTAGGCGATTTTCCCTTTGGCCAGAATACCCCATATATATACGACATGCTTCAACTTTATTTTAATGTTGCCTATAATAAAATTCATTTTATTCCCAAAATGATTCCTTTTAATACCAATAAAGTAATTGCTTTTGAGTGGAATTTTAGTCAAGAAAAGTTTATAATCAAAACAGATACTACTGATTCAAATTAAACAAAATTATCTAGGTTTATGCCGGTAATATTATAAGGATATTTTTATTAAAGTATTCTAACCAATTTATGTTATCAAATCAAAAATTATTTCAAAATTGTGTAATTTTATTTCTATTGTCTTTTATTATTTATAATTTAAATTTAAGTTACGAAACCAGCGGCGACACCAGGGCCGCGGAGCTAACACCTATTACCATCATCAAAGATTTTGATTTGGATTTTAGTGAATTTTTTTCAGATAACGACCCAACGCGCAGCCAGTATTGGTTTTATCGGGTTGAGCCCACCAATAAAGTCGTTTCTGTTTATCCAGTTATGGCTGGGATATTAGCTACACCTGTTTATTATTTTGCTGATCTGTTTGGCTTTGATATTACAGCGCATACGAAATTATTTTCAAAAATAACAAGTTCCCTAATTGCTTCTTTGGCAGTAGTTTTTATGTATTTAGCGCTTAGCCAAATTTTTAGGCCCAAGACTTCTTTATTTATGGCGCTAATTTTTGGTTTTGCCACCAATATTTGGACAGTGGCCAGTCGGGGGTTGTGGCAACATGGGCCAAGCGTATTATTTATCAACATATCATTATTTTTATTATTTTTAGGGCAAAAAAAACAAAAATATTTAGCTTGGGTTGGTTTTTTTGCTGGCTGGGCAATTTGGAGCCGGCCTTCGGATTTTTTATTATTCTTGCCGATATTCATTTATATTTGCGCTCATCACAGGAAGCAAATAATAAAATTTTTAATTTTTGGCAGCATCCCAATTAGTCTTTTACTTACTTACTCTTATATTTATTATCACCAATTTAAAAATCTTGGGCAGGCTCAAGTTTATCATTTCACGAATAATATCTTTAATGGTTTTTTGGGGTTACTTTTTAGTCCCAGCCATGGCTTGCTGACCCATTCCCCCATATTTATTTTTGCATTTATAACAATTTATTTTGTTTTTACAAAAAAAGAATTTAATCCATTATATAAATATATTTCCATTGGCACAATTTTACTGTTGTTGTTATATTCAAAGTGGGCAATGTGGTGGGGAGGCTGGGGTTTTGGCTATCGCCTTTTAATTGAAATGCTGCCTGGATTATTGGTTTTACTTGCCCTTTTTTGGGAAAAATTGCTGGCTAATAAAAATATTATATTAAAATATTCTTTTGTTGTATTGGTCTGCCTCTCTTTTTATATTGAAATCATTGGGGCCTTTTTTTCTCCTTGCCGCATGGGCAATATTACCAACGATGTTATTAATCACCAGGGTCAATTATGGGATTGGAAAAATCACCCAACCTTTAGCTGCCAAAATACCAAATCTCTTGAAGATTCAGGCAAATATCTCCACCTTCTCTATAAGGATAAATTTGAGAAAAAGCGCCAATTAAA
>LCCW01000008.1 GCA_000998185.1 Candidatus Kuenenbacteria bacterium GW2011_GWA2_42_15
GGTTTGGTGGAAACTCAAGCTTTAATTATGGCTTTAGATAAAAAAATTATTTCAGGCGCTGGATTAGATGTTTTAGAAGAAGAATTTTTTATTAAAGAAGAAAAAGAACTCTTGGCCAAGCCGTTTCAGAAAAAATGTAATTTAAAAACAGTTTTACAAGACCATCTTTTAATTCAGCACCCACGAGTTTTAGTCACCCCGCACAATGCTTTTAATTCTGAAGAGGCATTAAGAAGAATTTTAGACACCACAATTGAAAACATCAAAGCTTGCTTAAAAGGCAAGCCAATAAATTTAGTCAAATAATTAAATCAGTAATTATATGACAAAAAATATTATTCTAATTATTATAGTTTTAATTATTATTGCTGGCGGGGCGTGGTGGTTATTTACTTCAGAAGAAAATAAAAATAGTAACCCAGTAATCAATAAAAGTCAGCCAGCTCGTAATCAGGACAAAGAAACAACCACCGGGACAATTAAGGAGTTTACTTTAGAGGCCAGTAATTTTAAATATTCACTTGTTGAAATGCGCGTGAAACAAGGCGAGATCGTGCGGGTGGCATTGATCAACAGAGAAGGTTTTCATGATTTTGTAATTGATGAATTGAATGCCAGCACAAAACAAATCAGGGCCGGTGAACAGGAAACCATTGAATTTACTGCCAGCCAAAAAGGCCAGTTTGAATATTATTGTTCAGTTGGCAGTCATCGACAGTTAGGCATGAAAGGGAACATGATAGTTGAATAAATCCTGAATTATCTTAATCAGCAATGGCTAAAACTATGTGCAAAACAGTAAAAGTAATTGTTAACCAAACAAAAAGACGATGAGCGTAGGCAATAGGTTTAAAGCCTTGCGAGTCGCATTTGTCAGGACCAGGCAGTTCGCCTTTCCAAAGGCATTTGGTTTTTGACCAAGGCATAGCAAAACAAGTCAGAAAGTTTAAAGCCAAAAAAATTGCCGCGATCCGGCCTGACCAAAGAATAAGATTGTAGTTATCCATAAGTTTAAAGTTAATTATTGATGCTGGTAGCGCCAGCTTGATTGGTTGGCGGAGATGGTTCTCCTGGTGGTTTAACCATGGGAGTTTGGGTAACGAGAAGATAGAGGGCAAGGCCGACAAAGAAATCAGTCAAAGATATTAAAATATCAGCCCAGCCGCCGGGCAGAAATTTTAAATGATAGCCCACGCCTATGATGACAAAAATGCTGTTTAAAAACAGCGCGTAAACAGAAGTTTTTTTAAAATAAAAAAGCAACGTGACTATCACCGCGTCAAAAAGCGTTAAATAAGGCAGCCAAGCAATACTTTTATGAATTTTAAAGTGAATTAAGGTGGCCCCAGCTGGCAGACAAAATAATGCCAAGAGCAAGAGCCAGATAATTTTATTTTGTTTATTCATAGAGTTTAAAGAGTTTAAAATATTTATAATTAAGACCTTTAATTAAGTATATCATTAAAATGTTTATTTGAAAAAGACAAATAAACGGGAATAAAATATATGAACCAAGAAAAAATTCAACAATTGACTAATCTTTTAAAAAGATTAAATTCAGACGGCATTACACCAGCTCTCAAACAAGAAGCTAAAGAATTTTTAACTGACCTTAACCCAGCTGAATTAAGCATGGCTGAACAGGAATTAATCAAAGCTGGTTTAAAGCCAGAAGATTTAAGGCATCTTTGCGCTGCCCATATAGAGATGTTAAAAGAAAATTTAAAACAAAATGTTGAACTGCCCGCAGGACATATGATTGACACCTTGCAAAAAGAACATGAGAAAATTTTATCTTTTTTGGATAAGTTAGAAACGGTTAATCAAACAATTCAAAAAATGGAAAGCTATCAAGCAGAAGATAAGGAATGGCAGGAGTTAAAACATGTTACTGAACATTTGATTGGCGCTGAACCGCACCATCAAAGAGAAGAGCAGATTCTTTTTCCAGAACTGGAAAAACGCGGCGTTTTTGGTCCCCCGCAGGTGATGCTGGCAGAACATGAGGATTTAAGAAAGCATAAGCACGAACTGGAAAGGTTGGTGAATGAAGCTGAAACGTTTAACTTTACTGATTTAAAAAACCAATTAGACGCCACCGCTAAATTTTTAGTCTTTAATCTGCGCGATCATATTTTTAAGGAAAATAATATTTTATACCCGACGGCTTTAGAAGTCATTACTGAAGCAGAGATTTGGCAAGACATGAAAGCCAGAGCAGACAAAATTGGTTATTGCTGTTTTACCCCCACACCATAACTTTGTTTGGTGTGGGGGTTTACGCCAGAAAAATAATTAATTTTAAAATTATGAAGCTTGCTATGATTATCTCAACTAATAATCCGGAAACTAATTGGAATGCCTTGCGTTTGGCTAATTTTGCCGTTAAGCAAAACGACGAAGTTAAACTTTTTCTTATTGGCCAAGGAGTTGAATATGAGTCGGGTAGTTCTGAAAAATTTAATATCCAGGCACAAGTGAAAGAATTTTTACTGTCTGATAAAACACAAATTCTCGCTTGCGGCACCTGCTTAAAACTACGCCAACAAGAAGTAACTGAAACTTGCCCAATAAGCACCCTGAAGGATTTGCATTCGTTGATAAAAGAAAGCGATAAAATTTTAACTTTTTAGTTAAAGGTCACGAAAAAATTAATAAATATTTAATAAAAATTTATGATGTGGTCATTTTACAACAATCCAATGGGTTTTGGCTTTGGCTGGATATTTATGATGCTGTTTTGGATTTTGATTGTCTGGGGTATTATCGCTTTTGTCAGATGGACGGTCAGTCAAAACGAGAAAGAAAAAGGACAAGAAAAAAGCGCTCTTGATATTTTAAAAGAACGCTATGCCAAAGGTGAGATTGATAAACAAGAGTTTGAGGAGAAAAAGAAAGATTTAAATTAAACCATAACTTAACAATGCCATTATGATTCCCGTGCTTTATGATAAGGCAATTGTTTTGGAATGCAGCAATTAAATTATAAACATATGCAAAAAATAAATTTAAAAATCAATGGCATGCATTGTTCTTCCTGCGAAAAAATTATTACAGCGGAACTGTCCGAACTGCCCGGCGCGGTTAATATCAAAATAGACGCTCTTGCCGGCACAGGCAGTTTGGAGATTGATGAATCAAAGGTGAGTTTGGAGCAGATTCGCTCGGCCGTAAAAACCGCTGGTTATGAAGTCACGGCTATAAATACCGAGGATATTCCCGTGGCACAAAACGAAATCATCGTGAAACAACACACGGTTGATTTGGGCGAACCATTAAAAATAAAATTAGAAACCAATGTGGAGGCCCAGGGCCGCGTCAAAGAAGGGACTGACGGCAAAACATTTTTTGAAGGCAGTGTTAAAAACCATAAAGTCGCGGAAATTTTTTGGCCGCAAAAATACAGCGAGCCAAATAGTTTTATTGCTAAATTATCAAGCGCCGCCAACCTGTCAAAACTTTTTGACGCAGTTAATGGCTCGGACGATCATGCTAGTCATACTCTGGCGGCAGAGCATAATACTAAGACAACAAATTCAACAATGCCGGCGGAAGCCGTCAATAGCAGTGGTATTAGTAATGGCCGGGTGAATTTATCCATATCCGGCATGCATTGCGCTTCGTGCGCCGGATTGATTGAACGATCGCTTAGGAAAGTAGCCGGCGTCAAACAAGCCAATGTTAATTTTGCCGCGGAAAAAGCTTTAGTGACTTTTGATCAGTCAGCCGTTCAAGTTAATAATTTGGTTGAAGCAGTGAAAAAAGCCGGTTATGGCGCGGAGGCGGTGGATGTCAAAGACACGGAATATGACAGCCGCAAACACGCGGCTGTCATTAAGGGTTATCAAAAAAAGTTTTGGTTTAGTTTTGGCTTGAGTTTGCCCATGTTCTATTTCATGCTTTTGGATTTTTTTAAATGGTTGCCGGGAGCCACGAGTTTATCCCCGTATTTTGGCATCATCTCATTCATTTTCACCATTCCCGTGCAATTCATAATCGGCGCGGGATTCTATCGCGGTTTTTGGTCATCTTTGAAAATGAAAACATTTAATATGGATTCTTTGATTGCCATTGGCACTTCAACTGCTTTTTTCTACAGCGCGATCAATTATATTTTATATGTTGTGAAAAACGGATCGCTCATTGGTTTAGCTGGCAAAATTCCCGACCTTTATTTTGAAACCGCGGCCTTCCTGATTACCTTTGTCATTTTGGGCAAATGGCTGGAAGTCAGGACCAAGGGCAAAACTTCGGAGTCAATTAAAAAATTAATGGGCTTGCAACCGAAAATTGCCCGGGTTATCCGCAATGGCGCGACTGAAGATATCGCGATTGAAGCCGTTCAACACGGGGATATAGTGGTGGTTCGGCCCGGCGAGAAAATTCCGGTTGATGGGAAAATTACGCGCGGCTCTTCAGCCGTGGATGAATCCATGCTTACTGGCGAATCATTGCCCAAGGAAAAAAATATTGGGGACACAGTAGTGGCTGGCTCAGTCAATAAAGTCGGCAGTTTTGAATTTGAAACCACGGCCGTGGGCAGTGAAACTGCTCTGGCGCAGATTATCCGCATTGTAGAAGAAGCGCAAGGATCCAAAGCGCCGATTCAGGGTTTTGCTGATAAAATTTCCGCCTGGTTTGTGCCGATCGTGATTGGTATTGCGGTCATCACCTTCAGCATTTGGTATTTCTTTTTGGGCGCGAGTCTGGCTTTTGCTCTAATGGCATTTACCGCGGTCATTGTTATTGCTTGTCCCTGCGCCTTGGGACTGGCCACGCCAACATCACTTATGGTGGGCACTGGCAAAGGGGCCGAATACGGTATTTTGATCAAGGGTGGCGAACCATTGGAAGCGGCCTGCAAAATCAACGCGGTTATTTTTGATAAAACCGGCACCCTGACTCATGGCAAGCCAGAAGTGACAGACACCCTGGCCTTTGGCCAACTGGATGAGGAAGAAATCTTGGGTTTGGCCGCCAGTTTGGAAAAACTTTCCGAACACCCCTTGGCAGAAGCCATTTGTAATTATGCCAAGGAAGAAGGCTTGAATATGAGCGAAGTTGTGAATTTCAAAGCGATTCCCGGTCATGGCGTTGAAGGTGAAATAAATGGTATCAAATATTATCTTGGCAACAGGCGATTGGTCGCGGATCTGTTGCATCTTTCTTTGGATAAAGTGAATCGCAAGCTGGAAAAATTGGAAAAACAGGGTAAAACCGCCATGATACTCGTGAGCGCCAATGACATCATCGGCGCGATTGCCGTGGCTGACACAGTCAAGCCCACTTCGCGGCCGGCCGTGGAAAAATTGCAAAAATTGGGCATTGAAGTTTATATGATCACCGGCGACAACAGCCGCACGGCCGAAGCCATTGCCAGTCAAGTTGGCATCACCCAGATCTTGGCCGAAGTTTTACCGGAAGACAAAGCGAATGAAGTGAAAAAGCTACAAGCCATTGGCAAGAAAGTCGCTATGGTCGGCGATGGCATTAATGACGCGCCGGCCTTGGCCCAGGCAGATCTCGGTATGGCCATGGGCTCGGGCACGGATGTGGCTATGGAAACAGGCGGGGTGGTGATTATGAAAGACGACCTGAATGATGTGGTCACGGCGTTTCAATTGTCGCGCGAAACTATGGCAAAAATCAAACAGAATATGTTTTTCGCTTTATTTTATAATGTCATTGGCATACCGATTGCGGCCAGAATTTTTATGGCTTTTGGCTTGATCTTAAAACCGGAACTGGCCGGACTGGCCATGGCACTCTCTTCAATATCAGTTGTTTCCAATTCCCTGCTTTTAAAGTTGTTTAAGCCGGGTAAGCGCAATTACGCGTCGCTTGTCGCGCCGATCATCATGGTTCTATTATTCACCGGGCTTTTTATTGAATTTGCCAGATTTAGCGCGGGCATGGAGAATAAAGAAATATCAACCACGGTAACAGTTGAAAATAAAAAATAATACACAAAGTACTATTTTTGATCTTCGTCAAAATCCATTTAAATTTATTTTTTTTGGCAGTTTAAAAGCGCAATTGCTGGACGAAGCTCGAACCTTTTTTGAACAAAATCCTGACTGATTGCCGCGCGAAGCGCGGCAGAGACTGAACGCTCGGGCGGGCGAAAAGGAAGGGGGTTGGGGGGAAAGAATTTTTGCCCGCCCTCGCTTTCCGATTCCGATTTTTCCGCCGCCGCAATTTTTCGTGCCAGTGAAACTGGCGCACCGCGCTAAATTATGTCGGTTAAAGAAAAATACCGTAAAAGCTGCTCCGCTACGCTTCTCCACGAATAATCACTCAGGTCAATAGGTAACTGATTAGTCGGTGACTTCAGAAGTAACACTTCCCGCATGGCTAACTCAATAGCCGTCGAAGAGCCGGCACGAACAATTTTTATTTTTTCATAGTTAGCCAACAAATCGACCGAGCCCGTCACTTCGGTTGTTATAATCTTTTTATTCAAAAAGGCCGCCTGCAAATTAATCATACCGAATGGCTCATAGAACGAAGGCGTTACAAGGCAATCTGCTAAATTGAGAACCAAAGACATATCAAGCTGATTAATGTGTCCAAGAAAATAAAAAGAATTTCGATATATAGAATTATCTATTAGATGTTTTACTTTTGCATAATATGGTTCGTTCGCATTAGCGCCCGCAATAATAACAACAAAATTCATTTCCTGAAGTAACTTTAACGATGCCTCAACTAAGTAAGACAATCCCTTCTGCGGCACGATACGTCCCGCATAAAGCACAATAGGAATATCTGATGGAATCTTTAATTTACGTTTAAATTCTATACAAGATAATTCCGATTGTATTTGAAAATCTTTATCATCTATGCCCCCGGTGATAACCACAAGTTTTTTAGGGCCCACGCCATAAAGATCGCAAACTTCTCTTGCCATCCTGTAAGATTTTACGAAAATCATTTTACTATAACGAATGCACCTGCACTCAAGAGTTATCAAAATCAAATTGGTTATTTTAGAAAGAAACGATGTTTTAACCTCTTTCCCCTGAAATGCCAGTCGCATGCCCCGTATTGTACTTCGAGCATAATAGAATATGGGTATTTTTATTCTCGCTAAAGCTAACAGGCCAAATTCTAAGGATTGAATATAAACAATGTCAAAATCTTCTATTTCTATTTTCTCATTAATGGCCTTATTAAGTTTAAAAAAATATGTGAAAAAACCAACGAGGGGTAATTTGCTCATCGGCAAATAGATTAGTTTAATCCGCGAATCATAAAAATCAGCTATTTCAGGATCGCTATAGCAATGGACCACAGTCACTGAATGTCCGAGTAGAGTTAGAGCAATCGCCTCTTTATAAGCCGAATAACCCATACCGTAGCCAAAGCCGAAACGAGATGTCAGTATTAATATTTTCACGGTTTTTTGACAAAATGCTTATGAATACAAGCAACGAATATCTCGGCTATTTCTGAAAGGACTTTAATAGGCAACCGATCTTCTGCTAAAAGCCGCGCCCGTTTGACTTCGGGAAATGCCTCACACAGCATTTCGCCACATAGTTTTGAATCTAGTTCAATCTTTTCATGGAGGTACAACATTCCATATTGTAACTCACGTAGCCATCTACCATATTTGATTTCCCAAAATGCTACATCTTTATTATTCAAATACACAGCTCGGCAACCTTGAGCTAAATCGACGGCGCGTTTATAAATGGACATTACAGTAATCTCTTCTTCTTTAATATTGCGCAAAGAGTCTATGCCCCATAATAAAATATTGCGCCGCTTAACCCAAATAAAAAAAGTCGGCGGTCTAAAAATGTGCCAGAGGTGACGAAACTCACTATAAAATACAACATTTATATCTAATTTTAAGCCCTTTATTCTAGCGCGCACAGCCTTAATTTCCCTCAAAAACTCGGAGCGGTCTGTAATGTCTTCAACGATAAATAATACATCTATGTCGCTTTTCTTATGAAATTTATTTATTAAAATACTTCCGTAAATATAAGCCGACCGGATAGATTTAAATTTTCTAAAGTTATCACCCAGTATTCTTTTGATCTTTTTAATTAACAACTCATTCGGCATATTTTTGCTTATTTAATTTAATTCGATGTTGCTATTATAGTTCGAAAGATAAAAATCAGGAATAGTTCGATTAGAACCATATTGGCCAATTGGCGTATCTCCTTTTTTCCCGTGAGAATCAGATCCGCCAGTATAATGAAGTCCCCTTTCTCTAACTATTCTTTTTACTAAGGAAATTTGTTCATCTGAAGTCTCATTGTGATATACTTCAACCCCCGTTAATCCGATTCTCACCAGATTACTAATGTCTTTCTCGTTCAATGGCTTTGTGACAACACTTACCGACACAAAGGGATGTGCAATAATTAAATCTCGCGCTACTCTTTTGAATTTTTTCACCAGCCACTCAGCGGTAATGTCGCTTCTTTCTACTGCGCAAGATTTACCCGGTGCCTGATATTCATAATACACCTCTTCGGGGATAATCAATTTTGCATGTCTTTTAGTAAATAGATCTTGATTAAAACGACTTGCGCAAACATCAAGGGCAACTGTAAGGCCAACAGGTTGTTTTTCAGACGGAACCAAGCCGTCAGTAATCTCAAATCCCTCTCCACGGAAAAGCTGGATTGCCTTTTTCATTTCTTCAATCTTTTGAAGCCCAACAAGCTCTTTGCGCTCTTTCAGTATCTCAGCCGCTACATCGATGTTAAAATCATACGCCAAAATATGAATCTCATTTTCGTTGTATCTCGCAGTAAGTTCAACGCCGGTAATTACTTTAGTGCCAGAACCATTGAGACATGTTTCCAACTCTCGGACGCCGGCAACGCTGTCATGATCGACAAGAGCGCAAAATTTTAATTTTTCAGATTTGATAATTGCAGCAATCTCCGAAACGGGCAATTTTCCATCAGAATAATTTGAATGAAAATGTAAATCGAGTTTATCCATAAGTAGATACTTATTCTAACACAAAATCTTTGAGCGTTTTTATCTCTTTATCAAAATTAGTCTTAACGCGATTATAGAATTGACTTTCATTATCCGATGTCATTTGTTGCGGCATATCGCGTAGAACACCCAACCTCCAAATTATTGAGTTAATAAGAACAAATGGTTCGTATGCCTTAAGTCTTTCTTGAAAATGTGATTGATCATCCACCTGGTGGCTTTCATATGTTTTTAAAAAATCAGATTTTTGATCTGCATCAAAGCCCGATTTCAAGAATAACTTAGCTATATCCATTGCGCCATCACCAGCAGAGGCCTGTTCCCAATCAATAATAATGGGAGCGCCATCTTTTTTAGAATATAAAATATTATTCTTATTTAAATCAAAATGCACGAGAGTGAAATTCGTCGATGAAAAAGCAACACTAGATTTTTCTGCCTTATTTTTTATTTTATATAGTGCCTTATTAACGAGTTCCATCACCTCGGCCTGGCTCGCAAAAGGCTCTGCCACCTTATGAAGGGTTTCGATGCCATCAAGTAAACAATCCATTTGAGTGCCTTCCTTCCTTTTTGTAAGAGGTTTGCCATAGGCATTAAGTTTTATAGAATGAAGATCGGCCAATGCCAACGCCAAGCGCTCTATGCAATCTTTAGTAAGCTGCTCTACGGGCTCGCCTTCTACTTTTTCCTCGAAAAGAATAGACGACGGACGCAAATAACCGCTTACCCTTTGCGCATTTTTGAAATTACGAATTCTTAATAAGCGCAGAGCTACATTTTCAACCGCCCCCCTTTCAGAATCACGCTTACGATTCTTCCACGCCTTTGCGACGAGATTTGAATCACCATTGTTAGGCAATTCGAAAAGTAAAGCATAACTGCCTTCTGCGAAGGGATGTGTAGCAAGAAGCTTGTGTAAATCCTCTGGTGCAAGACCGAGCCCTTTAAGGATGGCCTCCTCTTCTTTAGTTAATTCTAATTTCTCAAATGATTCAGCCTCACCTGAGAACATATAACGCTCATTCATATTACTTACCTATACACGCATAATTATATTCCATATAATTATACATTTACACATTAAATCATCAAGCGAAACGCCTAAAATATCCGACCCTTCTTTGATGCCGTCGATTGAATTCTATACTGCTTAATTTTAACTCCTTTAGATTTAAGATATTTTATACCCATCCCATCTCCGTATTTGAAAAGATAATAAACCCCCCTTAAATTTCGCCCGACAATAGCTTTGGCACATACTAAACATGGGGGGATAAGGGTAAAAAGAGTGCAATCAGATAAGTTCTTTTTCGGTTTGAACTTTTTGAGAAGAATAATTTCTGCGTGCTCTTCTTTGTCAGAATTAGCAACTCCAGTTAAAATCTTATTTTCTTTCGTCAGCACTGCCGATATTTTCCCAAACGAGGCATTACTTTTTTTAGCCAAAAGTATTAGGTATAAGATTATTTTATTTTTTGTTCCTAAATGAAACGGCCTAATGTTAGAAATTTCTTGATGAAAATTGCGCCCAAACGGCGCTATTTTAGCTTGAACATCGGGATGGTTTCTTTTTAAATCTTCAAGGGTTGCTCTTTGATAAATCTTATTGTTTCTTTGGAAAATAATAAATTTCGGTTTAAGAAGTTTGATACAGAACGGATTATGGGCCACCCGCGAGGAAATAATAATATAATCTACAAATGATAACGAGGCTATGCGTTTTGCGCGTTGATTTTGGTTCTCTGATGGCACAACTAATCCTCTTCGCAAGGAAACAACTTTATCAGTTTGAACAATTACGATTAGGGGTTTAGATTTTTTAGCAGCCCATTTAAGAAGGTGGAGATAATAAGAATTAAAAGGATAAAAAGAACTTCCTATAACAGTTGCTTGATGTGACTTTATTAATTTAGCAATCTCCTTAAATGACTTTATTTTACTCATATTTGAAGCTCTTTTATAATAAATACTATTTAAATAAATATACTATCTTTTTACTAATTTTGTAATCTTTTTTTACTGTCAGTAATTAAGAAATGAAATTCAAAAAAATAATATTAAAAAAGAATACCCCACTTATGTCACGAGGTGTTTGCTACTCCCTCAACGAATCCAAGAATCTTTCTGGATCGATGAGAGCTCCGTAAATCTTGATGGTCAAGTGGAGGTGAATACCACTAATCCCCAAGCCCGAATTACCAGACTTAGCAATGGGCTTATTCTTTCGTATCTTATCACCTTTTTTACAAAAGAACTGTGACAAGTGAAGATAATACGATTGAACTCCATTGCCGTGGTCAACGATGACCGTTTTTCCTGCTCGATTCGAGGTGGGGTTTGGTCCGGCTAAGACAACAGTTCCATTATTGATTGGGAAAACCAACTCTGGATGCTGATGTCCCCTGTCAAAGGCCGAAGCGCGCACTTTTTTGATGTTCTCGCTGATTGTTTTCCCACCTGTCATATAAATAAAGTTTTGGTAGTATTGTAGTATACAAGGTTATTACTTTCATTGTTATACTACCAAATAAAATGATTTTAGACAAGCAAAATTTATGGCGGCGCATTTCGAAAAGCGAAATACGAAATTCGGCGGCGGAAAAATCGGAATCGGAAAGCGAGGGCGGGCAAAAATTCCCTGCCTGCCGCCTGCCTGCCCTGCCTACCGGCAGGCAGGCGGCAGGCAGGTCGTGCCAACGAAGTTGGCGCACCGCCAACTAATTCAGGTTATCAATTCTTTCAAGTAATTTCAAAAATTTTCTGGTGTATTCATTGTATCCAATAGTAACGCGCAAAAGATTGTCATCCATAAACTTACCAATAATAACTTCTTCCTTCGTAAACGCATCCTGCATTTGTTTAATAATATCGCCACTTGCCACTCGCATAAAAACAAAATTTGCTTTTGAGTTAAATGGCTTAAAATTATTGAAATTGCGGACTGATTTTATGAAATATTCGCGGTCTCCGATTATTTCAGACGATATTTTTTTGTAATAGTCCTCTGACTCTAAAGCGGCAATCGCTACTTCTTCCAAAATTCTACTTAACCCTAAATAGCGGTTTTGATAATTGAGAAGGTTCTTAATATTAACACCGCAGAGAGCAAAACCGATTCGGAAACCGGCAAGCGCGTAGCGTTTTGAAAAACTTCTCAACAAGACCAAATTCGCGTATTTATTGAGCAAAGAAAGAAACGCTTGTTGGTTATATCCTTCATCAAATCCATAATACGCCTCGTCAAAGATAACAAGCGTTTCTACCCTAGTATTTTTTAGAATTTTTTCTAATTCAGTTACAGATAAAGAATTGCCTGTTGGATTATTTGGAGAAGCAATTAATATAACTTTCGGATTGAATTTTTGGTATTGTTTAATGCAATCCTCGACATCAAAAACAAAATTTTTATCCTTCTCATACATCCTAAATGTCAACAAATTAATTCCTTTAAAATAGAGATATTTATCAAGGTAGCTGTAATGAAGTTGGGATGTTAAAATAAAATCCTTTTGGAGACTAAGTCGTTCAAAAACCGTCCTGAAAAAATCTTCCTCGCCATAACTGATTATCACTTGTTTGTCAGAAATACCAAAAATTTTAGAAATTTTTGGTATTAAAATGGAATTATAATAACCATCAATTTCATCAAAATACCGATTTACATGCTCCGCTTTAAAATTTTTCAAAGTATTCAAAACCTTTGGAGAAGGTCTTTGAAAAACTTCGTTTCTGTTCATTAGTAATTGTTTCATAAATTTTTAATTATATGCACAAACTCCGGCGGGGCGAGCGAGCAACTAATCGCCTCTGAATTTGAAAAAAGTTTAAGTTGGTCGCAATTGTTGAACGAAGCTCGAACCTTTTTCGAGCG
>LCCW01000009.1 GCA_000998185.1 Candidatus Kuenenbacteria bacterium GW2011_GWA2_42_15
TCAATTTTTAATTATTGAGTTTTGAACTAGGCGAATTAATAATATGAGGCGAAGCGTTTGAATTTAAAAATTTAGTCAATAAAAATTATTTAAAAATTATCACCCTTCGGGCGATCCCTGCCTCGCCGCCTGCCTGCCGCCTGCCTGCCGGTAGGCAGGGTAGGCAGGGCAGGCAGGCGCCTTCCACTAGCGGGAATAATTTATTTGGGAAATTGGCGGACTGTGCTTTAGTGTTTTTCAGCCTTAGGCTGACCCGCCTTCCACTCATGCGGATAATCCACTTTGGTAATTGGCGGGCTGTGCTCATTCACTGACCAATACCACCGGTTCCGTCGTATAGCCGTTCACTATAAATTCATTTTCATAATCCAAATAACCATCGCATGTCACGGTCACTGTTGTCGTGGCAAAAGCCAAAGGCGTAAAAAAAGTCTGGCCGGCCGAGCCGGTAATTAAAGTCGCGTCATAGCCAACCGTATTTGTCACATGCGCGGTTGCCCCCGCAATCGGGCTGGCCTCCGCTGTTTTTACCATTGTCAAAAGGCTGTGTTCCGCCAAAGGCTCCAATATCACTGTGATCATTTCCGTGATATTCGGACCCAAAAAGATCGGTTGCGCCGGATTGGTTTCGGAAATATTATAGCCGCTCGTTTCCGCTATCGTTATCGTATAAGTGCCCCATTCTATATTGAACAAAACAATATTGCCGTCAATATTTGTCGTTTTATCTTGGTCAAATTTATATATAAAATTGCCCTCCCCGTCAGTCCCTATTTTTTTATCGCCCCTGACATGAATTGTCAAATCACCCAAAGATACGCCATTGATGTCCTGAACATGAACAGATAAAGTGGACAATTTGTCAATTAAGTAACTGTCTGTCGTGCTCCGCCCTTCCCAGATAGTCAAATGCGGCTTGCTCGGCGATGGCAGCGTTTCATTCGCGTCATAAGTTTTGTCCGTGGAATACCCGGCTTTTGTTACCGTGATCTGGTAAGAATCCTCTGCCGCCTTTGTGCCGGGCAAAACCAGCTGCCCTTGGGCGTTGGTAAAAGTATGCATATCCACGGCCGGCGACACCTGATTGTTGTAAATGTGCACCTCGGCCAAATCAACCGGCAATCCGCCGGCGTCAAAAACCACTATCGCCAAGGTGCCGCCGCCGATTATCTCCTCTCCGTTTTTAGCGGCTATATCCGTATAAAAATCCACCGGTAAAGAACTTAAAGCCGAATCCCAACTCACCCTAACCAGCAGCCTCTTGTAATCATTGGTCAGGGGATCCACCGGATCAGAATTCCAAGTGCCATCAAACGGATCGTCAATGTAAACCACATTGGTATAAACATTATATTCAATACCGTTGAGTTCCATCGTTTCGTTTTCCGGAATAAAACCGCCAACCACCCCGCCCACCGTTCCGACTGCGCTATAAGACAAATTTCTGGCAATCTCCAATTTTTCATTGGCCAATTGCGTCGCTCCCACCCTGGCTTTAGTTTCCCAGACCATCTTTAATGATATATTAAATAAACCGTATAAAGAAAAAACGGCCGCGGCCAAAATAGCAATGGTAAAAATCACCTCCAACAGTGAACCCCCTTTTTCTTTTTTTGAACAGTACAATTCCATTTAAAACGCTTGCGTCAAAGAATACATCGGCATAATTACCGCCACCGCCATGCCGCCGACTCCTAATCCTAAAAGTAAAATCAAAAGCGGCTCAATCACGGCTGGCAGATTCTGCATCACCTGATTGATGTCTTCCTCGTAAAATTGCGCCACTTCGTCCAAAACCTCATCCACCGCGCCGGATTCTTCCCCTACTTTTATCATCTGAATCACCGTTGGCGGAAAAAGTTTTGGATACTCGGCCAAGACCTTATTAATTTGCAAACCGCGGGTAATTTTTTGCGAAGCGTCAAAAAGCGCCGCCCGGTAGTAAATATTACCCACCACGAGTGAAGTTATTTTCAGACTCTGGACAATCGGTATGTCGGTTTTTAAAAGCGCCGAAACCGTCCGGCAAAAGCGGGCCAAATTTATCTTTTTTGTAATATTGGCGATGATCGGTAATTTTAAAAACAGCTTGTGAAAAAATTTCTTGCCACTGGCGCTTCCGTAAAATCTGACAAAAATGACCAAAAAAACGATTATGCCCAAAGCCACAAAAGGACCATTGTGCGTGATAAACTTACTGACCGCGATCATGATCCTTGTCGGCAAGGGCAACTGCGCTTTCAACTCTTCAAAAATGGCAACCAACCTTGGCACTACAAAAATAATCATTGCCGAACCGATGCCCACCATCGCGACCACTACCACTGCCGGATAAATCATCGCCCCTTTAACTTTGGCCACTAAATCATGATCGCGTTTCATCTGCACATGTAATCTTTCTAAAACCTCTTCCAAGCCGCCGCTCATCTCTCCTGATTTAACCATATTAATGAAAAGTTCGCTGAAAACCTTGGGATATTTTTCCAAGGCTTGCGAAAACGGCGCACCGGCCTCTACCTCTTTCCAAATCGCGCCAATCACTATTTTAAAGTATTTATTGCCAACCTGTTCCGACACCGTTGACAGCGCCGCTCCAAGCGACAAACCGCCCTTGACCATAATGCGCAGATTTTGGACAAAGAAAATCTTATCGCGCAAGCTGATGTTCCGTCGCAATTTATTCAAAAAACTCCAGTCAAACTTTTTCTTGCCCGCCGCTAAAATTTTCACCGGGGCTGCCGCTTGTTGATTGCTTAAAATCATTCTTTGATTTCTATAATTTTAATTTCTAGTTATATAATTACCGATACCCAGCTATTCCATATCTGTGATGAGCCAGATAATCCATTTTCTAACTCTTTTTTATTTGTTTCTTTCTGGATTGTCCCGCCAAGCGGGACAATAACAGTCGCGCCGCATATTCCATTCAACCCTTCCCTTAATTTCTTAATTTCTTGCTTCCCTGTTTAGACCGCGAGGCCGTATGTTTTCTTGCTTTTTTGATTTATCGTTCTACTCCTTCGTTACTCTGATAATTTCCTCTATCGTCGTAATACCGTTTTTTGCTTTAATAAATCCGTCCTCAAGCATGGTGATCATCCCCTGTTCTCTGGCTTTTTTCATAATCAATTCTGACGAAGAATCCTTCAAAACCAAATCACTCATTTCCGCCGTCACTTCCAATGTCTCATAGATCCCCATTCTGCCCTTGTAGCCATCTTTACATTGATTGCAACCCTTACCTTTATAAAATTCCAGCTCGGCCCAGGTTTTATTGCCTTTGACCAGCTTGTTTTTCTTATACACTGCCATAATATTGGCCAAGTTAAAATAACTTTCCAGTTCTTTGACTAAATCTTTTCCCAATTTATATTTTTGAATGCAGTTGGGGCAAATTCTTCGAACCAGTCTCTGGGCGATGATGATATTCACTGTTGACGCGATCAGAAAAGAGGCCACCTTCATATCCCGTAATCTGGGCAAAGCAGTGGCCGCGTCATTAGTGTGCAGGGTTGCCAAAACCAAGTGTCCGGTCATGGCCGCGTTCACGGCAATATCAGCCGTCTCCGTGTCTCTGATTTCTCCCACCATAATGATATTCGGATCTTGGCGTAAAAACGCCCTAAGTCCGGCCGCGAAAGTGTAACCAATCTTTGGATTTACCTGCGACTGATTCACGCCCGGCAGGCGATATTCTATCGGATCCTCAATGGTTGTGATATTGACTCCTGGCTTGTTCAATAAATTCAAAACCGTATAAAGCGTGGTTGTTTTACCAGATCCGGTCGGGCCGGTAACTAAAAGCATGCCGTTTGGTTTTTCTATGTTTCTTTTAATGGCCGAGAGCGCCACATCCTGAAAACCCAACTGTTCCAAAGTTAAAATCTTACTGGATTCGTTTAGAAGTCTCACGACAATTTTTTCGCCGTCAAAAACCGGAATTACGGAAACGCGGAAAGAAATCTTATAATCATCGGTCTCCATTTTAAACCGTCCGTCTTGCGGCAGTCGGTGCTCGTCCAGTTTTAAATTTGACAATATTTTTATTCTGGCAATGAGACCCGGATGCACTTTTTTGGGCAAAGTCATTACTTCCCTCAATACGCCGTCCACCCGATAGCGGATAATCACATCCTTTTCTTCCGGCTCAATGTGAATATCCGAAGCTCCCTCAAAAATCGCGTATTCCAAAAGCGTATCCACCACCCTGACAATCGGCAAATCCTCGGCCATTTCTTTCAATTTTTCCTTTTCCTCGCCCCCGCTTATTTCTCTTTTGGTAATATTTTCAAATTCCGCTTTTAGGCTATGATGATACTGTTTCAAAACATTAACGATTGATCTCGGGGTTGTGTAAAAAATTTCCAAGGGCAGTTCAATCTTTTTTTCCAAAAAAGTAAATGTCTGCAAATCAGAAGGATCCAGGGTCGCCACCCGAACCGTCGCTCCCTTCTTGTCAAAAGCCACCACATGATGGGATTGAGCGATCGGCTCTGGAATAAATTGCAAAATATCCTTTCTTATTATTTCGTTTTTGAGATCCACAAAAGGCAGGCCTTTCACCTTGGCTATTTTTTCAAAGGTCTGTTTTTCATCAATAATTTTATCCTCCAACAGATAATCAACCAGCGGCATTTTTTTAGCTTGCGCTTCCTTGTTAAATTTATTGATTTCCGCCGGCGACAAAATTTTGGTCGCCGTTAAATCCTTTATAAATTCAATCTCGTTGATCATATTTATTTTTATTTAAAGCTATTTCAAAAAATAGCCTTGCTAACTTCTATTTTATTATAGCACAAAAAATAAATAACCGGAAAGAGCAACGCGCTTCTTTGCGACGATATAACAATCAAGCAGTAAAACTGCGAAAATAATCTACTTTGGTAATTGGCGGGCTGTGTTTTCTGTGTTTTTATGTTTTAATGCTTTAATGTTCTAGCGTTTTCTTGTTTTTTTGATTTCTTGCTTTTTTGATTTCTTGCTTTTTTGCTTTCTTGCTTTTTTGCTTTCTTGATTTTTTGATTTCTTGCTTTTTTGCTTTCTTGATTTTTTGATTTCTTGTTTCCCTTGCTTTTTACCCCAAAGCCTTATATAATAAAAACAAAATATGTTCTTCTCCTTTTTGGCCACCAATTTATTTTTTAAAAACAAAATCGTCAGGGTCTGTTTTTTGACTTCCTTATTTTTTATCCTCCTGTCGCTCATTGCTCTTTACTTAAAAATTACCCCCATAACCGAAGCCATTCCGCTGCGCTACACCGTCTATTTCGGCATTGATCTTATCGCTCCATGGTGGTCTGTTTTTTTATTTCTGTTGTCCGGCCTGGCGATTTTTATCTTCAACTTTGTCCTGGCCTATCTTCTTTTTCTGAAATCCAATATTCTCGCCTACTTTTTAATGCTCTCCGCTACCCTGATACAGCTCGTCCTGGTCATCGTTTCTTTCTTAATTATTCTTTTAAACAACTAGACCTTATGCCAAACATCTATCTTATCAAAATTCTCATTTTGACCGGTCTTTCTTTTACAACGGCTTTTCTTTTGACGCCCATGCTCACGCACTATCTTTATAAATACAAAATGGGCAAAGCTATCAGAAATACCGGCGCCACGCCTGTTTTTTCCGCGCTGCACGAGCACAAAGCCGGCACTCCGACCATGGGCGGCATTTTAATTTGGTTCACCACCTTGATTTTGGCCTTATTCTTTTTTTATGTTGACTATTTCTTCCCATCAAGTACGCTCGGCTTCCTCAATTTTTTGACTCGGCCCGAAACCATTTTGCCATTGAGCTGCCTGGTCGCCACCGCCCTGGTCGGCTTAGCCGATGATTTTATTGACATAAAAAGTCTTGGCAAAGGCGGGCTGAAGATGAAACACCGCCTTTTAATATATGTCGTCATCGCTATCGTCGGCGCTCTTTGGTTTTATTACAAGCTCGGTTGGGATATGTTTCATATTCCTTTCGTCGGCAATGTCTTTATCGGCTGGTGGTATATCCCGGTCTTTGTTTTCGTCATTGTGGCCACCGCGTTTTCCGTCAATGAAATTGACGGCCTGGACGGTCTAGCCGGCGGCACTCTTCTTTCCGCTTTTACCGCCTTTGGCGCTATCGCCCTAATCCAGGGCAAAATAAATCTGGCCGCCCTTTGCGCCGTCATCGCCGGCGCTCTTTTAGCTTTCCTGTGGTTCAATATCAACCCAGCCAGATTTTTTATGGGCGATACCGGCGCCATGGCGCTTGGCGTCACTTTAGGCGTGGTGGCCATGTTAACCAACCAGGCGCTTTTGCTTTTGCTTATCGGTTTCCTTTTTGTCGCGGAATCGTTGTCCGTTATCTTGCAAATGCTTTCCAAAAAGCTCCGCCAGGGCAAAAAAATATTTCTTTCCTCTCCCATTCATCATCACTTCCAAGCCATCGGCTGGTCCGAACCAAAAATCGTTATGCGCTTCTGGGTGGTTTCCGGTGTCACCGCCGTCTTCGGTCTGGTGATCTTTCTCTTGGATAAAGGACTCTAAACAATTTCTAATTTTAAATTTTTAATTTTAAAATAATTTGTTCTTGTATTTTAGTGTTTTTCGCCCTTAGGGCGCCCGCCTACCATTTATGAGAATAATCCACTTTGATAATTGGCGGGCTGTATTCTAGTGTTTTCTGTGCTTTTCGCCCTTAGGGCGATCCCTGCCTCGCCCTGCCTACCCTGCCTACCCTGCCTACCCTGCCTACCGGCAGGCAGGCGGCAGGCAGGCGGCAGGCAGGCGCCTTCAGCTAACGGGAATAATTTAATTTGGTACTTGGCGGACTTGACTTTTTGTTTAGGCCGCAAGGCCATATGATTTCTTGATTTTTTGTTCTTATGTATCTTGACCTGCACTGCCACACCATCGCCTCGGACGGCTGCCTGACGCCGACTGCCCTTATAAAAAAAGCCAAGCGCCTGGGTCTTTTTTATCTTGCCAAAACCGACCACGACAATGTTGATCTGATGGATGAATTTCTGGCCGCTGGTAAAAAATACGGCCTTCATGCTATTCCCGGCATGGAAATTTCTAGCCGCTATCTTGGCAAATCTCTTCATATCGTCGCCTTGGGCGTAGATTATAAAAGTCTAAAAATAAAATGGTACGAAGAAAAATGCCGCGCAGCCAGGAAAATCCGCGGTCTTAAAATGGCGGCCAAACTCCAAAAAATCGGCTGGCAAATCAAAAAATCAGAATTGAATAAAACCCTTCTGGCCAGGCCGCATATCGCTTTCTCGGTTATCAACCATAAACAAAATAAAAAACGGCTCCTAAAAGAATTTGGCGCCATACCAAACTTTTCCACTTTTATCAAAAAATATTTAGCTAAAGGCTGTCCCTGTTTTGTGCCTAAAAAATTCTATCTGCAGCCACTGCCGTCTATTAAAATGATCCATTCTGCCGGCGGCTTGGCCATTATCGGCCACCCGATGAGCAAAACACCGGAATTCAGCTATGGCAAAGAACATCTGCTTAAAATAATTAAAAAATTTCCTTTTGACGGTGTGGAAGCCTACGGCCCGGAAAATACGCCCCGAGAAACAAATTATTTATTGGGCTTGGCTAAAAAATATCACTTGCTAATTTCCGTCGGTTCCGACTATCACGGCTACGACCAAGAATTTCCTTTGGGCGTCAAATATCACGGCAAGTTGATTACCGCCTCAATGTGCGCCGAGCTGATCAAGAAATTATCCTAAAAATTCGTTTCCCGCTGGTTCAGGTCTCTGGCCTGAATTTAAGTTCTTGATTAGTTGTAGAAATGCTTTCAGCTTAACTTATTCGTCGAACAAACTAAAACCTCTTCGTTGGTTCAACCCTCCGGGTTGAACCTCAATATTTGGTTAGTAGTAGTCAGAACTCCCACTATAACTTGACTGCCAAATAAACCAAAACCCGCCATCATCTCCAAAAATCTAATCCTCTTTAAAAATAATTCGCAGCAATAAAAAACGGCTAAGCTTTTACAATCAGCTTAACCGTTTGCGTAAAAAAATCGCGTCCTCTCCCCCCTAAATATAAAAAACCTGCTGGCATTGATTACAGCGGACTGCCACTGCCCTCACGGCCACAATTTCATACTTTACCCCTTCCCGCGGTTTCAACTCTTCTGCGAGCCGAGAAATTTATTTTTATAAAATATCTGCCCACTCGCTCGCAATATTCCTCATACTCCTTTCCATACCTACGCCTCAAAAACTTCTCCTCATCAACCATCGCCGCTCTATATTCTAAGCAGCTCCCGACAAAACAGATAATACCGGGCATAAACGCCCAGTCATCTGTTAAGACCCCAAGCGAAATCACTATTCCGACATTCATTATCAGAACACCGACATAAATAGGATTTCTCATCAGCCGGTAAATACCGCTGGTCGCCAACCCTTGCTTTTCACTGGTCACTTTATGAATATCTGCCCATGAGACCCCAAGGTTAAACCGGCCTAAACTCGCCAGTAATAACCCAAAGCAATATATTACCAGTCCAATCCTCATTTCCCAAATAGAAATCGGGCCTTCGGCAAACAAAACAAAAAAAAACATCGCCCCGAAGGAGAGAAATGTTATTCCCTTCCATGACTCTCTCCTGGGCTCATAGGGCTGATAGCCAACCCTATTTTTTCCGGCCGCCAGCTTCTCAATAGCCGGCCAGATAATCACCCCCCTGGAACAATACAAGAGGGCAAAAAACAACAACAACACAATCTTGCCAGCCATACGGCCTCCTTTTAATTGTACGCTAAAATTTTTGCTTTTTCTTATTTTGTTTTTACTTTTTTATCTAAACGAAATTAACATGCGCCAAATCGCATTTATCTTTATTTTTTATTAAACTGTTCTTTTTTTGTTGTTTAATGGCTAACAAATAGTCCTTTGCTTTACAAATAGTCCCACACCTTTCTATATTATGGCGCTCTAATAATCTTTTGTGGCGGACTGATTGCCAAACAGATTTAAAACTCCCTTGACTGTCATAGATATTGCCCAGCCTGTATTTTTTGTTATCTCTAAAAATGTTGCAAAAAGGAATGTTGCCATTGGCTTCAATAACGCCAAATAAAAGTGAACCAAAACAAGGACCGACGAACCTGCTTTTCCCTATTTTTTTAAACCTAGCCAGATTCCATCGACTGGCCGTACTGCGGAAAACACGAAAATTTCTATTCGTATATTTTTGAGCAGCGCCCAAACTCTTTTCTATGACTTCCCAGCATCCTTTAAGATGCCTCCCTTTTCTTAAATTTGCCGGTCGAAAAACTATATAACCCGCCCCAAGTTCCTTTGCCAGCTTGGTGGCTGATTCTATCTCTTGATAATTCCATGGAGTAACTAAAAAGGCTATGCCTATTTTTTGTCTGTCAATAAGCTTCGTTAATTGTTTAATATTTTCTTTTATCAGCAAAAACGGTTCTATAATTTGCGTCTTCTTTTCTTTAGCCTGATTTTTAAAATAATAATGAGTTCTTTGGTATGTCTCGCTGGTGGCGGCATCTAGACTGATTCTAATGTATTTTAATTTATTGGCAATCGAAAAAATTCTTGGCAGTAATAAACCATTGGTTATTAAACCGATCTCCAAGCCGCTCTTGGTCGCCGATTTCACAATCTCTTTTATTTTAGGGTGAAGGGTCGGCTCCCCTCCCCCAACCAACTCAATGGCTTTAGTCCCCCCAAATCTCAAATCTTTAAATATACTCTTGAGAAATTCGGCCGCAATAAAAACATTCTTTTTTCTCCATGATTTAAATTGACACCAACGACAGCCCTGATTACATCCCGAGACAAGATCAACCTCAACGCAAATCGGGAATGGTATGTCTTTTGGCTCAAAATAATCACCTTTGATTAAATTTCTTATTCTTTCCAAAATATCCTCATGGAAAAATAATTTAGATGTATCAAACGGAGAACTATTTTTTTTATAATGCGCAAGCATAAAAAATACAAAAAAATTAGGGTATTTCAATCTAAAAACACTACCACTTTTTTATTCCAATGTCAACACCAAAAAACCCGCCTTTCCAGACGGATTCCTAATCTCCAATCTTCAATTTCTAATATCTAATATCCAATATCTAATTTCTTATTTCTTCCTCCCTCCCAGCTTCTGCCACACCACCAAGAGCGGCGAAGCCACAAAAAGTGAAGAATACGCTCCGAAAAATATGCCGAGCATCAGAGACAGCACAAAAATTCTGATTGTTTCTCCGCCAAAAAAATACAAAAATATCAAAGTCAAAAGCGTGGTCAAGGTCGTATTGATGGAACGCGCCATTGTTTCATTCACGCTCCGGTTGACTGTTTCTTCAAAATTCTCGCCCGCGCTGCGGAACAAATTTTCTCTGGTCCGGTCATACACCACGATCGTATCGTTGACCGAGTAGCCAAGCACGGTTAAAAGCGAAGTCACGAAAAAAGCATCCACTTCATAACCCCAAAAATGTCCCAGCACGGCAAAGATACCGGTAACAATGGTTAAATCGTGAATCAGGGCAATAATGGCGCCCAATCCGTATTTCCAAGACTGTACTGATCTGGAAACTTTTCTAAAAGCGAAAGCAATATATAAAATAATCAAGATTGACGCCAAAATCAAGGCGGTAATGGCTTTATTTTTGAGTTCATTGCCCACTACCGGCCCGATTGACTCAAACTTATTTTCCACAAGCTGCTCGGCGCCAAAACCCTTGCCCAAAGCCGCCACAATTTTTTGATGCTCCTCTTCACTCAAGGTTTTGGCTCGCAAGATAATCTCCTGACTGCCGGCCAACTGCGCCTGCAAATCTTCAATGCCTTCTTTACTTAAAACATCCCGAACTTCAAAAACCTGCGGCCGGTTGTTTTTAAAAGTATATTCCGCGATGGTGCCGCCGGTAAAATCAATCCCGAGTCTCAAACCCCACAAAGACAAGCTGGCAATCGCTGCCAAAAACAAAATGCCGGAAATTATAAAAAATATTTTTCTTTTGTAAATGATTCTCATCATAATGATAATTAAACTGTTTTACCAATTTTCTTGCCGCGCCAAACCAGCCACTTGACATTGTCCATAACGCGAGCCGGTAATGCCCGCATAAAACTTCTGGATACGGCAATGGCCGAAAACATAGAAACGACAATGCCAATAGCCAAGGTCACGGCAAAACCCTTCATCACCGAAGTGCCTACCCATAAAAGGATCGCGCAAGTGATAAAGGTGGAAACATTGGAATCGCGGATAGACGGCCAGGCCCGCTTAAAACCCTCTTCCAAAGCGCTCCCGTAACTCCGGCCGTTTCTCAATTCTTCCTTCAGTCTTTCAAAAATTAAAACATTGGCGTCCACGGCCATGCCGATTGACATAATGAAACCGGCAATGCCGGACAAGGTCAGGGTTACATTCAGCAGTTTAAATAACGCTAAAACAATTAAAGTATAAATGGTTAAAGCCAAAACCGAAATCAAGCCCGGCAGGCGATAATACAAAAGCATGAACGCAGCCACTGCCAAAAGTCCCCATAACCCGGCCAGCAAGCTCTGTTCAACTGATTTTTTGCCCAGTGACGGCCCGACTGTTTTTTGGGAAATAAGTTCAATCGGCACGGGTAAAGCGCCGGCATTCAATTTTTCCACCAAATCCTTTGATTCTTTAAGATTAAATCTGCCGGTAATCACCGCTTTGCCGCCGGTGATTTTCTCGTTCACGGTCGGCACGGAAATCGGATTGCCGTCCAAAAATATCGCCACCGGTTTGCCCACATTTCTTTCGGTTATTTCTTCAAACAATTTTCCGCCCTCGTCGTTAAATTCCAGGCTGACTTCCGGCTCGCCGGTATTTTGCGTGTATTGCACCGAAGCCCGTTTCAGATGCTTGCCCGACAGTTGCGTATTTAGCCATTGGTCCACCGGCGGCACGATATCCGCGGCCGTTTTGGTTTTTATTAAAATATGAGCGGATAAAACCTCGGTATTATTGATTTCCACCGGTGTCGTTGTGCCGTTGACGGTGGCCGTGGCTCCGACTTCTTGCGCCTGCCGTTCATCCATTTTTTTTATAATGTGATAGCCAAACTGGCTCTTGACCGGCGCTGGCGTGATTTGCCCGGATTTTAAATCATCAAAAATCGCCTTCTCAAATTCCTCCACAAAAGTGCCTTTGGTCGCCCAGTCCAAATCTCCGCCATTGTCTTTTGAACCCGGGTCTTCTGAAAATTCCTTGGACAACTTGGCGAAATCCTCGCCGGCCAAAGCTCTTTTGTTTATCTCCTCGGCTTTCTTGCTGGCCGCTTCATTATAAGTATCCAATTCCTTCTGTTGCTCCGGAGTTAAATTTATTTGTTGATTGGTAAAACTAGGATTTTGTTCTTTAAATTCCAAAAGCGGCGTTTCACCAATCATGTTGATCGCCTGGTTGACATCCTTGATTCCGGCCAGTTCCACGATAATCCGATAATCGCCTGCTTGGCTTTTGTTCACTTGCACGACCGGTTCGGCCACGCCAAAAGCGTTTACTCTTCTTTCAATCACATCTCTAACTCCCTCCACTGCCGAATCCGCGTCCTGATTGTCAATTTTACTCGTGTCAGCCTGATATAAAAGATGCGTTCCGCCCTTTAAATCCAAGCCTAAATGAAAATCAAATTTATTCCAAAAAGACGCCCCCGGCACCCAATTTGGCACATCCAATGACCGTCCGCCTTCTTCCAATGGAGAAACATGGCCGTCAAAAAGCGCCGCGCTGATTGTTAGAATAATGATAAAGACAATAGTCAAACCCACTCTTCTTCTGTTTACTGCCATAAA
>LCCW01000010.1 GCA_000998185.1 Candidatus Kuenenbacteria bacterium GW2011_GWA2_42_15
GCGGTGATGATAAACCAAAACATCCGGGCAGTATAAAATCTTTTTACCAGCTTTAACTAAATTATGGCACAGCGCTGTGTCTTCACCCGGCCAAAAATTTTCAGCAAAACCGCCGACTGCTAAAAAATCATTTTTCCTGATTAAAAAATTCATACTGGGCCAATCATCCAAAAATCTTTTTTTGCCTGGATAAAATCTTTCTGGATTAGCGCCGGCAAACCAAGACAAATACATAGCGCCGGAAACCTGCTGCCAGAATGAATCGTCAAACGGTGTTAAGCCCGGTCCGCCAAGGGCCGCCACTTTTTCATCTTCAAAATATTTAAGCGCGTTTTTCAGCCAGTCTAGCGCAGGATACGCGTCGTCGTCAATAAAAGCCAAGATTTCACCTTGGGCGTGTTGCGCACCAATGTTTCTTTTGGCACCGGGCTTTATTGGACCGGTGGGAATAATTCTAATTCTTATAGAGACGCGACAGTGCTGCGTCTCTACACATTCATCTGGCAAAACAATAATTTCAAAATCAGCATAATCCAATTTTGAAATATAATCCAAACATTCTTTTAACAAATCATTACTTTTTTTGCAAGGAATAATGATGGAAAACATAGTTTTACTTAATCACTTAAAGCACTAAAGCAAACGAGAAAATTAGGGTGCTTTAGTGCTTTAGTGTTTCGGTGCTTTAGTGCTTTAGTGTTTCGGTGCTTTAGTGCTTTAGTGTTTCGGTGTTCTGATCGTAGTATTTTAATATCCTTAACCGATAAATAATCGCGCAGGTATCAATCAGCAATGGCCAGGCGATTTCGAGGCAATGGTTAAAAGCTCTAAATCAAAAGCATAGGTTTTGCAGAGCATGCGCGGCATTGATTGTTCTAAAACTTCACGGCGAAATAATTTTAAACCGACCTGCGAGTCACGCACACCTTTTAAATTTAAAAATATTCTGATAAAAATCTGATAAATAAAACTCAAAACACGGCGAATGGTTGGATAATTAACCTGCGAATACGGATGCCGTTTGGAGCCGATAACAATATCAACTTCGTAAAGGTCAAGCAGGGCTGCAAAATTTTTAATGTCTGAATAATGCAACTCAAAATCGCCGTCTAAAAAAACCACTGGATCGCCGTGTGAATGTTTAAAGCCGAGCTTTAAAGCGCGGCCCTTGCCCGGGACATTAGAATTGATACGAATTATTTGCGAATTTATCCGAATGAAATCAGGGGAATCGAGGGTATTTGGATGATTAGGATGATTATTAACGACAACAATTTCAAAATCACCAAAATGCGCCTCAATCTCTTTTGATAAAAGGTCCAGGTTTTGCTGGAATTTTTCAGTAATTTCACAAACTGGAATTATGGTAGAAATCATAATGATTACTTAAACACTTAATCACTAAAGCACATCGGAAAATTGGGATTATTATAGTGTTTAAGCGCTTTAGTGTTTTAGTGTTTTAGTGTAATAAATCGCCAGCCCAGCTAAACAAGTTGCCATCACACCATTCATTATCCAGATAATCTGCCACAAACTTTGATGCCAGATGAAAATGAAAATTATTTGAGCCAGAACAGAAGCACCGAGAAAATAGACAAAACGGGTTTGGTTGATTGACAGAAAATATTGAGATATTAAAAAAACTATGGAGAACAGAAACATCGCCAGCGCAAACCAGCCAAGATATGGGGCAAGCTCTAAATAATTTACCCCGACAATTATTTTAATAATTAGCGCTGGAAAAGTAAAATAAAAAACTAAAGCCATGAGGCCGACCGAAACAGACATTAAAAGCGTTTTTTTAAGGATGGCGTCGGGGAGATCGGGACTATTATGGAGATTGGGGCAATCAAGGGAGCGCTCGGATGAAATGTGAGCAGCAGCGGCGGCCGGAAACATTACGGCGATTAAAGGGCCGATGATAAAAAATACAATGTGGCCAAGCAGGGCCAGGGCCGCATATTGGCCGGCTAATTCAGGGGTAAAGAAATGTTTAATCAAAATAATGTCAAGGTTATAAAGCAGGGTGGTGAAAAGCAGAGTAAAAAAAACTGGAGCGGAAAAGCAAAGCATTTGGCGAAGGGGCAGAGACGGCAATGAGGTCGGGGTTGTCAGAGATGCCAGCGATCGAAGAGGCATAAAGGTGAGACCATAGGCAACAAGGCCAGAAAGCACAATCGCGCCAACGACGCCGGAAACGGCCAAGCTTAATTTAATAAAAATAAAAGCCAAGATTATTTTTAAAACCATTGAGATAATACTGATGACAGATAAGGCTTTGAATTTTTGCAAACCCTGCAAAAGAGCGTTGTTCAAAGCGGCTGAAAAAACAAAAATAAAGCTGGCAATCAAGACTATCAGGGGGATTAATGAAGTTAGAGCAAGAAAATTTAAAATAAACCGAGCGACGATGAGTAAAAAAATAAACAGGAGAATGCCTAAAAGAAAAAATTTTTTAGTAAAATTTTTAAACAGAAAATATATTTTCTGATTTTCATTTTTCGCTTTAAATTCCGCGGTGTATTTGGTTATGACAAGGAAAAGCACGCCGACTGGAATACCCAAAATAACTGACAATGAAATTAACGACTGGAGTTCACCATAACTTGAAGGTGAAAGCAAGCGCGCCGTCAGAGAATGAAAAATATAGTTGCCAAAACCGCCACTGAATGAAGCAATAAAAAAAATCAGGGAGTCAAGATAAAATTGGTTTTCTTTCAACTTAGATAACATATAAAACGGTGATGCTTTATGTATGGTCAGTTTATCATCTTTAATTTGATAATAAAAGGGGCGCGAGCGTGCTTGATTAATATTGCGTCTGATAATTTTAAACTTTTAAATTAAGCCAACTAAGTTTAACCAAAAAATTAAAATATGCTATAATATTCTTAAATATGCTTATTAACAACTTTCTGCTATTATGCTTTTAAACGAGATATTCAAGCTTGGCGTGCAAAAAGGCGCTTCTGATGTGCATTTGGTGGTGGGCGAACCGCCGATTGTTAGAATCAACGGCCTGCTCTGCCGCCTGACTGATTTCGGATCTTTGACTAGAAAAAAAGCCGAGGAGATGATACTCGCCACCTTGACGCCAAAACAAAAAGAACAGTTTGTAAGCAGTCGAGAAATGGATATTTCCTACGAACTTGACTCCAGCGAGCGCTTCCGCGTCAATTTGCATTTTGAAAAAGGCAACCTGGGTCTGGCCGCCCGCATCATCAATGCTGAACCGCCGACAATGAAGACCACTGATATGCCGGAAATTGTCTACCGCCTGGCTGAATTGCATCAAGGGCTGATTATTATCACCGGCCCAACCGGCTGCGGCAAATCAACTTCCTTGGCCGCCATTATTGACCATATAAACAATTCCCGCGCGGCTAATATCATCACCTTGGAAGACCCCATAGAGTTTGTTTTCACGCCTAAGCAAAGCATTATCAGACAAAGGCAATACGGTTTTGATTTCCTCTCTTTCCCTGACGCTCTCAAACATGTGCTAAGACAGGATCCAAATGTTATCATGGTGGGTGAAATGCGCGATCTGGAAACTATTTCGGCCACCATTACTTTGGCGGAGACCGGACATTTGGTTTTGGCGACCCTGCACACGCCTAATGCTTCTCAAACTATTGACAGAATTATTGATATTTTCCCGCCATATCAGCAAGACCAAATCCGCATACAGCTCTCTATGTCCCTGATTGGCGTGATTGCCCAGCAACTCCTGCCGGCGCCGGATGGTCAAAAACGAGTGGTGGCCAGAGAAATTATGATTAACACCCCGGCCGTGGCCAACCTTATCCGTGAAAATAAAATCGTCCAACTTAAAACAGTGATACAAACATCTTCCGATGACGGAATGATCAGCATGGATCAATGTCTGCAAAGGTTGGTTAAGAGCAAAAAAGTCACCGCTGAAGTGGCCAGACAATATGCTATAGACGGAGCTTCTTTTGAAGACTAGCCCTCGTCTGTGGTTTTTAATTCAACTAAACCCGCTCCTTGTCAGCGGGTTTTCAATATGTACAAAAAAATCCCCCTCTACTGCGGGGGATTTTTTGTGATCAAAATCGGAATTATAAAACTGCTTCTTTGGCTGCTTTGGCGACTCGGAATTTCACCACTGTTTTGGCTGGGATCTTTATCGCTTCACCGGTCGCCGGGTTTCTGCCATCTCTGGCTTTGCGATTGACTTTTACCATTTTACCCATGCCGGGTACGACGAATTCGCCATTGGTTTTAACCTCCTTATACGCGAGTTCGACCATTTTTTCCAAAAAAGAAGCAACATCTTTCTTGGACATACCAGTCTTTTCTGCCATGACCTGCAGTAAGGCTGATTTTGTCATTTTGGCCATATTTTTCTACATTTAGTTTATAACTTTACCCCGCGCTTGCGGGATAAAGGGCCTATATATCTGTCTTCCAAATATCCTTGACTGTGGCCAAGAAACTTGGAAAAATTAGATTTATATAATAATTATCGCATTTTTTGAAAAACTATGCAAATGGCGCCGATAAGGACTGTCCTTTGGCTAGCTAGTTAAAGGACAGTTCTTATTAATCTTTGTTTATTTCCCTTCTGATTTTTTCTCCACAGCAATGTTTTAACATCCCAAGATATGAGTTAACCGTCTCATAAAATTTATCCCTGCCAATTAAACCGATTGCAAGATCCTTTTCCTTTTCTTTAATTTTTCTGATCATCCGTCTTTTGGTGCTCGTGCGCAAGATTCTATGGTCGGGAAAATTAACCAGGCCGAGAAAATCCACGCCGGAAGCAAGGGTTTTAAGAAAAATCTTATCGGGATGAAGCTCTAGTTTTAATTCATCAGATAAAAATCTACCGACTTCAGAAATTTGTTTTTCCAGCCAGTCTTTGTCGGCAGATAAAAAAACAAAATCATCGGCATAGCGCAAATAAAATTTTGCTTTCAGGTTGTGTTTAATAAATTGATCAAAAGTATTAAGATAGATATTGGCGAATAGCTGCGAAGTCAGATTGCCAAGCGGCAATCCGAGCCGCTTATCTTGAATTGTAGAAAAACTTTCAATCACGGTTTCCAAAAGCTTTAGAATGTTCTTGTCTGGAATGTATGTGGTTAAGATCTTCGTTAAAACTTGATGGTCAATATTGGCGAAAAATTTTCTGATGTCGCATTTCAAAACCCAACAGCTTGTGGTGTTATTCTGGCTGGCTTGATAAAAATATTTTCTGAATCCATTAGCCGCCCTGTGCGTTCCTTTATGCCGGCGGCAAGAATATGAATCGGCAATAAAAATTTTGTCAAAAAACGGGGACAAAAGGCGGTGGAGAGCGTGATGCACTAGTCTGTCGCTAACCGCGGCTTTATGAATCACCCTTGGTTTGGGGTCGTTGATTTTAAATTCTTGATAACCGCCGTGTTTGTAGGTATGATGAATAAGGTCGCGGTGAAGCGAGAAAAGGTTGTCCATCAGACGCAAGGAGAATTCCTGTATGTCATATTTCTTCCGTTTGCCGCGCAAAAATTCCTGCCAGGCCAAAAGCAGGTTGTCTATGCTCACTATTTCCTCATATTTATAAGTTAACTGAATTTTCATAATAATATGGCATTTATCACCCCACCACCCCCGACAAACCCCATTATTATTCACAAGCTAACGGCAATCTACAAGCTTTGGCATGAGTTCCTGCCTCATTTTTCCAAAACTTCACGCTATACTTTGGGAATAAAAATTGATTCTTTATTTATTGAAACAACAGAAAATATTTTTATCGCCAGCCATTTGACAAAAGATCACAAACTGCCTTTCTTGCAAAAAGCCAGTTCCAAGTTGGATATGCTTAAATTTTTTCTTCAAGTTGCCTGGGAAATTAAATCATTTGACAACAAAAAATACATAACACTGTCAGAACAATTGGATGAGATTGGAAGAATGCTGGGCGGATGGCAAAAACAATTTTTAAGATAAAAAAACCGCCCGCGGCGGGGAAAAATAAAGAGAGTTGCGGACGGCCGCGAAGCGACAGTTATCGTTCCAATCGTTCTCAAACCAATTGAGGTTGGCGTCGCGCTCGGCACCGTCCCTGCCGAGAAAAACCACTCGACGGTCGTCGTCGGAATCTCGCCACACGGATAATTGTGCAAAATATCATCTCTGCCACCGCCCATTGAATATTCTCTGGGTTGAATTTTATTCGGGATCTAAAATCCTCCAATATTTTACACCAAGTATCTTTATTTTTTTGGAAATTAAGAAATAACTCTGGGGTAAAACTTATCCTATCCCATTCTCTATTTAATAATTTCAGAATTCAACCGTTTTCAGCCTTGACCGAAAACTTGTTTTGAGTCTACTATCCAAATATATTTTATCATAACCGCGGAAATAAAAAAGCCTCGCTAAGGCAAGGATAAAAAAATAAAGGGACCAAGGATTCCAAAAGTTTTAGAAATCCAAGGTCCCAAGTGCTACTTGCGGACGGCCGCGAAGCGACAGCGACCGCCCCAACCGTCCTCAAACCAAAGGAGGCTGGCGCCGCGCTCGGCACCGCCCCCGCCGAGAAAAACCACCCGACGGCCGTCGTCGGAATCCCGCCACACGGAACCAAGCGCTACGATCGGAAACTCCCGCTGAATCTCGGGGTATTTTGCCCCGAATGCCAGGAGTTCATGAGCTTTGGCTGGTCGCAAACCCACGCGATCAAGCTCTTTAACCGCCTCATCGGAGCTAATGATCCGATTAAGGTGGATGAGCTCAATCTCAACATCGGCCTTGCTGGTGCGTGAGCTCGGGAAATGGTCGGATGTTATGTCACCGTTCGACCAGTCGTAGTTGCCCTCTACGACAAGGTCATCTATCCTCATTGTATAATCAACGCAAACCGTATAGAGATTTTTTACCTGCTTTATTGCCTCGACAATGGCGTCGGCAATTTTGCCGAGAAGCAGGCCATTTCCAGTGACAAGCGCATGAATTTGATCATCCTGTATCCCGCGCTCCCGCAAAGCTGGAATGAGTTCACCAACGAAACTGCCAATCCAGCCGGCCGCGCTCACTAACAGCGATACATTCTTTCTAGCCATTCTCTCTCCTTTATTTTTTGCCTGCCCCTCACGCCTGGCAATTTGCTCAAGCGCCCCGGACAAGCTTTTTTGTTTGAATATTTATATCATAACATCAAATCTGTCTTTTGTCAAATTTTTCCCCTTGTAAATCTAAAAATAAGGACTGTCCTTTGACTAGTCAACTAAAGGACAGTCCTTGATGACATTCACTTGCACTCGCCCCAGTTGTCGCCTAGGGACATTTCGGCCACAATGGGACATTTAAATTTGTGAATATTTTCCATTATTTCTTTGATACGGTTGCCGGCTTTAAGCGCATTTTTTTCCGGGATCTCAAAAATTAATTCATCATGCACTTGCAAAATCATTTTCGCGTCTTTTAAGGTTGGTTCTTGACTGATTGATTTTTGCAGACTAATCATCGCCAATTTTATCAGATCTGCAGCCGTACCCTGCAAGGGATGATTGACGGCCATTCTCTCGGCTGCCGAGCGGATCTGCTGGTGCTCGGCATTGATGTCTGGCAAATATCTTTTCCGACCGAAAAGGGTTTCTACATACTCTAATTCGTGCGCTTTTTCCAGGGTTTCTTCCAAATATTCTTTCAGCTCACCGTAGACATCAAAATATTTTTCAATAAAAATCATGGCCTCCTCATAGCTGGCGCCTGTCCTTTGGGCCAAGCCTCTGGCACCGAGCCCGTATAATACGCCGAAATTTACCTCCTTGGCCTTGCGCCTCATATCGGGCGTAACATCTTTTGCGTCAATGCCAAAAACTTCCGCGGCTGTCCGGCGATGGATGTCTTCGTTATTTTTAAAAGCTTGCAACATTTTTTTATCTCCGGACATCACGGCCGCCATCCTTAATTCTATTTGAGAATAATCCACGGCCACGATCTTATGGTTGACCGGGGCGATAAACGCTTGTCTTATTTTCTTGCCAAGCTCGCTTCTGATAGGAATATTTTGCAGATTCGGTTCTGACGAAGACAAACGGCCGGTCGCTGTCACGGTTTGATTGAATGAAGTATGGATCCGACCGGTTTTTTTGTTAATCAGTTCCGGCAAAGAATCGGTGTAGGTGCTTTTAAGTTTGGCGAGCCCGCGATGTTCCAAGATTAAATCAATGATCGGATGGCTGCCTTGCAGCTTGTCCAGCTCGGCGGCCGCGGTTGAAGTGCCAGTTTTGGTCTTAGCCAAACCGCTTTTGGAAATACCCATTTTACCAAACAAAATTTCTTTCAGTTGCAGGGGCGAACGAATATTAAAAGTAATACCAGCCATTTTATAAATTTTCTTTTCCAGCGCATTCAATCTTTGGGCGAGCTCACCGCTCATTTTCCGCAAAAAAGGCACATCAATCATCACACCGTTGGTTTCCATGGCAGCCAAAACGGGAATCAGCGGGCTTTCAATCTTATCCATTAAGTCCAATAAATTATTTTTTATCAATTGCTTTTTGAGCCGACCATGCAGTCGCCAAGTATAATCCGCATCCTCTATGGCGTAATCAGCGACTCTTTTAATATCAACCTTGTCCATAGTCAGCTGGTCTTTGCCTTTGCCGATGAGTGATTCAATTGATGTCATTTCATAGCCGAATTCGGAAAAAATCACCGCGTCCAGATTGTGTTGGCGCGAGCCGGGATTTAAAAGATAAGACCCTACCATAGTATCAAACTCCACGCCTTTTAATGCCAAGCCCGCGCCGGCCAGTGTTTCCATATCAAATTTGATATTGTGCCCGACTTTTTTTATATTTTCATCATCCAAAATTCCCTTTAACTTATTAAACAATAATTGAAAATTTAAAATTTTAAATTTAAAATTTTTGCCATAAGGCAAATAGTATCCCTTCCCTGTCTCCCAGCTAAAACTTATGCCAATCAAATCGGATTGAAATGGATCAAGTCCGGTGGTTTCGGTGTCAATCGCGAATATTTTTTGCTTGGCCAACTGGTCAATAAATTTTCCGAATTGTCCTTCGCTTGCCACCAGCTCATATCCCTGTCTGAGCTGAAACTCTTCCGGCTGGCCTGGCCGGACTTGCTGAACTTGCTCTCCCGGCTGTTTTCCAAATAAACTTGTTTGTCCTTTAATTAAATCTTTCTCCGCTTGCGGTATGCGGCTGATTAAAGATTTAAAATTCCATTGCTGAAACAGCTCAAAAATTTTGGCCGCGTCAAACGGCCGCAGGCGGCAATTGGCCAAGTCAAAATCAATCTCCACATCCTGTTTTATAGTCGCTAATTCCTTGGACAAAAACGCCTCTTTTTTGTGCTCCATTAATTTTTCCAACACCGCGCTCTTAATCTTAAAATCTTTTGAATTTGAGATTTGGGATTTATTTTGAATTTGAGATTTGGGATTTGGAATTTTATCAACATACTCATACACTTTTTCCAATGTCCCAAATTCTTTGATCAGTTCCGTCGCTGTTTTTTCTCCTATCCCCTTCACGCCGGGAATATTGTCAGACGGGTCGCCCCGCAAGGCCTTGTAATCCACCACTTTCTCCGGTCCAAAACCAAATCTCTCTTTAACCGCCTCGGCGTCATAAATAAATGTATCGGCAACGCCTTTTCTTAAGGTGTAAACTTTGGTATTCTCATCAATCAACTGCAGTGTGTCCATATCTCCCGTGACTATAATATTTTCCAATTCTGTTTTATTGCTTTCTTGTTTTCTTGTTTTCTTGTTTTCTTGAACTATTGTTCCAATTAAATCATCCGCTTCATATCCTTTGATGGCGTAAATCGGCATATTAAAAGCTTTGATCATTTCTTTCACCAGCTCAATCTGACCGTATAGTTCATCCGGCGCTTTTTCTCTTTGCGCTTTATACTCCTTATACATTTTAGAACGAAAAGTTTCTTTGGACACATCAAAACACACGGCCACATAATCCGGCTTAATGTCTTTTAAGACTTTTAACAGAATATTGGCAAAGCCATAGACCGCGTTGACCAAAACTCCGCCCTTGGTCATCAAGGGCGGCAAAGCGTGAAACGCCCGATGAATAATGGCATTGGCATCAATAATGGCTATTTTTTCTTTCTTCATGGTTTTTTATTGTCATTGCGAGGACCCCGCCTCTCGCGAGAGGCGGGGGACGAAGCCCGCCTGCCAGCGCCTTGAGCGCAGCGATTGGCGGGCAGGCAATCTCGTTTTCCAAGCTTATATATTCTTCGCAATATTCTTCATGGGGTCGGATCTTGTTATAGTTTCTCCAGAATTTCAAATTTGGATGAATATATTTAATCATTTCTTCAACTGGTTTTTGACAAATATGCCTGCAGATATCTCTCGTATCCAGCCCAAGCGTCTGGCAAGCTTGAAGATAAGGACAAAAATTATATGAGCGCACGATAATAAAATCGGGTGACATTTCAAACACGACCGAATCTGGCGGAAAAATATACATGTGCTCAAAATAGATAATTCTGTGAGCCGCCAATGGCAGGGATAAATCTTTATAAACCTCTTTTAATCTGGCTATGTTATTTTTTATCCAGCTAACCCTTCTATCCTCAATTATCTTTGCCGCGGCCTCGCGGCCAAGCTCACCATCTCGCACCTTTTTTAAAAACTTAATTTTTTCTTCAACGGCATATTGTTGAACAATATTTTTCGCTGTTTCCAACATACCCTTTATTTTAATGTTTTATATGAATCTTATTATTATACTTCCCATCAAATTACCCAATTCCCCTCACTATTCTATAATACCATTAAAGCCTGAATAACCAAAAAAAACTAGCCTTGCTCACACTGTCTAAATTTGCTACTATAACGGTAAGGAAAAATTCAAAAATCCTAAAAATATAAATATGACTAAAGCTGGTGAGGTCGGCGTTCAGATAAAGATCATGGGTGATTTGCCGATGCCCAAAGACTCGGCGCCAAATATCAAACCGATTATCCAAGCCTACAAAGAACTAATTGACAGTGGAAAACAAAGAACCGACAAAAAACATTGATGCGCCACTTTGCCCAAAGCCATCTAAAAAAATATCTGGCGGTATTTTGGCGCTTGTCGGTTATATTTTATCGCCTTTGTCCTGGTGGAATGATCCGATAATCAACATCCCTTTGGCTTATTTTTTCGCTCTGCCCTTTGGTCTGATTACAAAAAGCTTTTTTATGCCGGCGATGATTATCGGCTACTGGGGCACCAATGTCCTCGGCCTGCTCCTTATCCATCACGGCGCCAAAAAAATCTTTAACCAAGACCGAAAACAGCAAAAAAAACAATTCTTAAAAAATATCATTATCGCTACCAGCTACACTGCTCTCATCTTTCTTTTAGCTAAAACTAATTTTCTCAATTTACCAGACTTTGGTCATTTTTTAAAAAAATAATCACTTCATAATTTATGATTCGTTATTCATAACCCCAAAACCATGATCTAACCTAATTTTAATTTTAATCTACTAACAAACCAACGCGAATTAATATTCGCATGTAATTCGCATTTATTCGCATCAATATTCGCATATTATATGAACTTTCAAAACAACCTTGAACAACTCAAAAATAACGATCCGGAAATCTACTCCGCCATTCAGGGTGAAGAAAAGCGCGAACAAAAAGGCATTGAGCTCATCCCGTCTGAAAATTATACCTACCCGGAAGTCTTTGCCGCCAATGGTTCAATTTTGACCAATAAATATTCCGAGGGCTATCCTGGCCGACGCTATTATGGCGGCCAGGAATTTACGGACATCGTGGAAATTCTCGCCATTGAACGCGCCAAAAAACTTTTCCGCGCCGAGCACGCCAATGTCCAACCATTGTCCGGCTCACCTATGAATCAGGCCATCTACCTGGCATTTTGCAAACCAGGCGACACGATTCTCGGTATGGACTTGTCCCACGGCGGACATCTGACGCATGGCGCGCCGGTCTCGCACATGGGCCAAATTTTCAATTTTGTGCGCTACAAAACCATTCCTGAAGAAAATGGCCGGATTGATTTTGAAGAGTTGCGCCGGCTCGCTCTGGAACACAAGCCAAAAATAATTCTCTGCGGCTACACTTCTTATCCGCGCGATTTAAATTATACTGAATTTAAAAACATCGCCGATGAAATCGGAGCACTGACCATGGCTGATGTGTCGCATATCGGCGGACTGATTGCCGGCGGCGCGATGAAAAATCCGCTTGATTTTGGTTTTGATATTATGACCACGACCACGCACAAAACGCTCCGCGGTCCCAGAGCCGGCCTGATTTTATGCAAAGAAAAATACGCTAAGATTATTGACAAATCGGTTTTCCCGGGTCTTCAGGGCGGGCCGCATATGCACACCATTACCGCTATTGCCGTGGCTCTATTGAAAGCGCTCCAGCCAGAATTCAAAACATACACCCGCCAAATACTTATCAACGCCAAGACTCTGGCTCAAATATTTTTGGATAGTAATATTAAACTAATTACCAACGGCACTGATAACCACATGCTTGTAATTGACACAGCCAAGAGTTTTGGGATTGACGGTGCCATCGCGGAAAAAACTTTGGACAAAATTTCCATTACCGTCAACAAACAAATCATCCCGGATGACCCCAATCCCCCGCTCAAGCCATCCGGCATCCGCCTTGGCACG
>LCCW01000011.1:0-1634 GCA_000998185.1 Candidatus Kuenenbacteria bacterium GW2011_GWA2_42_15
CGATTTAACCAATAGATTATCAAAGCTGGCATCCATGTGGTAAAAAATAACCAGTTTTGCTCTAATCAAACCCAATTTTTTACCCAGCCACAACACTTCTTGGCCACCGAAAAACGGATAATGCAACTGAATAATGTCAAATCCTTTTAATTGTCGGATAAGCCCCGGACAAAAACCGCCGTTGCCAAAACGCGGAAACGCTGTTAAATATTTTATTTTTAAATCAACAGTCCGCGGGTCTAATTTTTCTTTCTGTGACAAAGTAAAAACAGTCACGGCGTGACCCATTTCAGAAAGACGCGCGGCTTCTTCAAAAGCGACGGTCCCCATGCCGCCACGGTAAGGAGGAAATTTGCAGACCAGATGAGCGATATGCATGCGCGATAATTTTAAATTTTTAAAAAATCTCAATGACAAATTTTAAAAACTAAATTTCTTTATCCACTGGTCAAAAATTTCTTCCAACTCTTTCAGGTGCTCTGGGTCCTTGAAAGTGTGCGTCGCCCCTTTGATAATATGAAATTCTTTTTTGCCTGGCAGTCTTTCATAAAAAATTTTCTGATGTTCCGGTAGAGTGCTGTCATCTTGATCGCCAACAATCATTAAAACTGGCATTGTTAATTTATTCGCTTCCGGCAATAAATTATATTTTGATCTATCTATCATATGAGACCATTTTAACCTTTTAATTAGGCCTGGTTGTGAGGAACTCTCGGTAACTCGCCAACCTGTTCTTCTCCATTCTTCCATTGTTTTCTTATATTTTGATGTCTCACAACTAAGCTCATAGGATACTACTGTCGATATCGGTGCCAAACCTTTTATTTTTTCAGGATATTTTTCAGCATAAAGAGCAACACAAAGCCCACCCAGGCTATGACCGATCAAGGAAAAAGGGGCCTGATAAAATTTTTGATTTTCTGCCCATCCGATCACATCTTCTAAATCCTCATAATAATTTGTCGTGGTAGCATTTCCATAATCACCATCGCTTTCACCAAAAGTATTAGTAGTGTCGAATCTCACTACCGTATAATCTGCGTTTTTAAAGCTTTTAGCAAATGTTTTAATATGCAATTGCTCTTTGAATCCACCAAGGCCATGCATAATAAAGGCCAATCCTTGGGGATTCCCCGACTGGTCAATAATGACAGCAAGTTTTTGGTTTTTACGGTTTTTGATGAATAATTTTTGCATACTAATCAACAATCTGCTAGTTACTAATTACTAGTTACAAGCTATTTCTTATTCTGTGGCATATAATTATATTCCGGTTTGAACATAGTGGAAGCCCAGGAATCAGAACCGCCTTGCATATTAACGCGGATATATTTGGCCAATAATGGCTGAATTTCACTTAACTTTTGCCAACAAGCTTGAGCAACGCGGCGGTATGAAATATGACCTTTGGAGCCGCTGCGCAGGGAAATAAAGTGATGTAGCTCGCGCAAATTCCAAGTGAATAAAGTGCGTTTGCGGAAAGCCAGAGGCACGACATATTGGGCTTCGTTCGGAAATTCTTCAGCTAATTCATTGTATAATTCAGCGGCCCGGTCCATCACAGCTCTAAAATCTTTTTCCAGACCGGCCTGAATAATTTCTTCCGGAATTTCATAACCATGCGCCACGGTGAT
>LCCW01000011.1:1670-24198 GCA_000998185.1 Candidatus Kuenenbacteria bacterium GW2011_GWA2_42_15
TCAATGATTTTTTCTTTTTGCGCGGCGGTCATATTTTTAATCTTGGCATAAATTTGTTTATACGGCTCATGCGAATGACGGTAGAGCAAGCTGGCCACCAATTTGTTTTCCGCGGCGCGGTCATAGTCTACAATTTCCACCGGGTTAACCGATGCCGGAGCGTCAATCAAAGTATATTTAGCTAATACGGCCAACTCCTGTTCTGTCTTTTGTAAATACTCATTGGCATTGGCGAATTTAATCAGCGTCGGGGTAATTTTCAAACTTTCTTCTTTGAGTCTCTCTCCGATCTTTTCCAACTCTTCCAGCGGATGTGATAAAAGTTTCACGATCGCGTGTTCCAGTTGTCTGGCGTTAACAGTCATACCAAGGTTGGTCAGAGTGGCGGTCGGCAAAAGATAGCGGGTATTGTCACACACCCGGGCTTTGGTAATGGCATTATAAACCTTTTCATTTTGCTCATTGTCTCTCGGATATTTTTTAACAATAAAATCACGCATAGATACATTCAGCCCGGTGTAAGCATCAAAAATATAGTTGAGCGTTGTTTCATAGTCACCAACGAATTCTGAAGACAGAATATTCCCTGGTTTGTAATATTTATCACGGTCAAAAATTTGGTAACGGGTGGATTTTTCCGTATATGAAGCCAGACGGTTGTCTTCAATGACTTTGGTGGCAAGGATAGAGACATTTTCAATGGCCAAATGCAGAGTGGCGTGCTCGGCAACTGATGAATGACCATAGCCAACCACCCATTTTTCGTGGAAATCAGCGGATTTTTCATCGGTCAATTCATCCGCAATTGTTTTGAACGATTCGGGTGAGCGCGAACATTTGGCAAAGGCCACGGCCACCACTTCGGGCTTCAAGTGGTCAAGAGAATAAATATTGAGTTTGTTGTTTTGTTCAGCGGACATAAAATACAATTTTCAATTTTTAATTTTATAAATAAATTTTTAAATCTAAATTTTTAAACATTGAAAATTAGAATTTATTTAAAAATTAAAAAATTAAAAAATTAAAAATTATCTACTATCTTCCCGTTGACCCAAATCTTCCCTCGCCCCGCGCGGATTCGGACAGTTGTTCAACCTCTTCCAGCTCGGCAATAACCACCGGGAAAATAACAAGCTGGGCGAGCTTATCGCCTTTTTTGATTTGATAAACTTCACTGCCCAAGTTGATTAAAATGACATTGTATTCACCCCTGTATCCGGCATCATAAACGCCGCCCATGACATGCACGCCGCCCCTAACCGGCAGACTGCCTCTATCTTTAATAATGGCCGCATAGCCGGTTTCAAAGTCTATGGCAAAACCGAGAAAGAACACCCGCCGTTCGTCTGCTTGCAATGCATAATCTTCCAACGAGCGTAAATCCAGCCCCACATCGCCAGGATGAGCATAAGAAGGCAGAACGGCTTCGGATTTTAATCTCTTGATTTTAATTTTAAGCATATTTAAAAATTTATTATCTTACCAATTCCTAATTCACCTAACTTCTAATGCCTAACAAAATGTCTAATACTTAAATGCCTAAATAATTACTCACCACATTTTAATTTTTAGAATTAGGCATTGAGAATTTTATTATCACCCTGCGGGTGATCCGCCTTCGCCGAGCTTGAATAATCCACGCCGTATGTTGGCGAAGAAATTAGATATTATCACCCTGCGGGCGATCCCTGCCTGCCGCCTGCCACGGACAATAATAATTCACTGGGCGATTAGGCGGAGAAATTAGAACTCTTCATCTCCCTGTATTCTCCATTCCTTATGTCGCCCAACTTGGTCTTGCCAATTCTAATTCTAATGAGATCCGCTACTTTGTAACCGCAGGCTTGAACCATACGGCGAATTTGTCTTTTCCAACCCTGATGGATAACAAGAGAAATTTTAATTGGGCTGGTTTTTTTAATATTATCAACCTTGGCTATCCCCTCTTCCAATTTAATCCCGCGCTTTAGTCCTAAGAGCAAAGCTGACATTATTTCTTTGTCCAAGGTTACCAAATATTCTTTTTCATGCTCAAACTTGGGATGAGTCAGGCGATAAGTCAAATCGCCGTCGTTGGTTAAAATTATGAGTCCGCGGCTGTCTTTGTCCAGCCGGCCGACTGGCCAAACCTTGGGAATCTTTGGCACTAAATCAACCACCCTTTTGGATGCGTGAACATCGCTCACAGTACAGACATAGCCAATGGGCTTATTGACTAAATAATAAACTTTTTTGCCAGCGCTGCCAAGCGGCTGGCCAGCTACCGTTATTTGGTCTTCGGCTGGATCAATTTTGGCTCCAAGAACGGCAGCTTGACCGTTAACTTTAACTTGGCCGGCGCGAATCAGCCCTTCGGCTTTGCGGCGCGAACACCGTCCTGACCTGGCAATGGCTTGAGTAAGATTTATTATGGCCATAAGTGAGCATAAAAGCGCTCGTTGGCAAAGCGCTTTTGTAAAATAAAATTAAATCATTTGGCGACGGGCCGCTATCTTCTCTTGTCAAGCACAACGATTTTTTTGCTTTCCATAATCTCAAATAAAAATTTATCAGTCATGACATTGCGGTAGTTGAACTCACTCTGACTCATAATGGAATAACGCAATGGGTGTTCCAAATCTCTTTCCAATCCGCCGATCAGTCGTTTGATTTTATTTTTATCAACGCTGCCCATAATAAGGATATCGGTCCTGGCGCGCTGATTACCGACAAAGATGCCGGAGAGCACCAGAAGTTTGATGCCTTTTTCCAATTTTATTTTTTCCAAAAGTTCTTTGTCGGCCAAAATTTTGGCGCGGGTAATCAGATTCAGAAGCTCATTGTAAAGCAGCTGGTCTTTATTGACCTGATAATATTTTCTTTTTTCCCGCGCCTCTTTAGTCCGCTCTATTTCAGGAAGGTCTAAAGAATCCAGCGGGACCGACTTGATAATCTCCAACTCTTCCAGATTAATCACTTCTCTTCTGACGGAATTAAGATTTTCCTTTATCTCGCGGCTAATGCCTCTAATGTAAAAACAGCTCTCCGAATTATCAAAAAAGAGGTTTAACAGTTTGACTCTGGTTTTGGAACCGAACAGATTTTCTAACATACTGCAAATTATGAATTTGGGGCTTTCGCGTTTGTCATTCCCAGGCTTGCCTGCCCGCCGCATTGGTGGGACCCGAACATCCAGTTCTTAAAACATTTTTCCGTTTTTGCCCTTAGGGGCAAACTGCCCGCTAAGGCAGCTTGCGCCGATGCAATAAAAAGAAATTCCCCCCGTGTGATATTTTGGCGGATATTTCTGAATCCCTGCCTTAACCGCCAAAACCTGTCACAATGATGATTGCGGCTGGGATGAATGAATTGGAAAACGAATTTTAACAGCAGTTCCGATAAATCTAGCGGTAATGTAAGATATTATCATTATAATATATAACGGGTTTGTTGTAAAATGAAAAAATTGCTATACTAAAATTAGAGAAACTATCTAATAATTTTTAATATGAACTACCAACTCAAAGCCGATAAGCTCACCGTAAAAAACACCAAGGGCAACAACCAATCATACAGCTACCTTGCTCCGCTTAACCTGGCGGAGGAGAGCGGCTTGGGACAGCTTTTCATTATCGCGGAAATCAGATCAAAAGAAAAAAAAGTGCCGGCTATTTTGGAACAAATCGTTCAAGAATTGAGTGAATACTATTATCACTCTCCGACCAAAAACGCCGAGGCGGCGCTGGAAACGACCTGCCAGTATTTTAATGAAAACATCGCCGATATCAGTCAAAAAAACTGGCAATGGCTGAAAGAAAAAATAAGTACTATTATCGCGACTGTCCAAGACGACTGTTTGTCTTTGAGTAATTATAATAATATAAAAATTTGGCTGGTGCGTGAAGGAAAAGTCCACGACATTTCCGGCGCGGACAACAACGGCAAAAAAACAGCCGCGGCCAAAAAAATATTGAGCCAAATTATCACGGGTCAGCTGGAAAATAATGACATTCTCTTACTTTCCAACGCCACGATTTTTAATTATTTCTCCGAAGAAAAAATCAAAAAGACCATCACGACTCTGGCGCCCACCCAGGCTTGCGCTTTTTTGAAAAACACCCTTTTGGATTATAAAGTAACGGCTGATTTCAGCACGATTATCGTAAAATTCGTAAGCTACAAAAAAAACGAGCGCGAGGCAATGGAGACGGCCCACATCAATATTCTCCAAAATGCGGAAATGGAGGATCGTTTGAACCAAAAAGGCGGCTGGCGCTTGACTGGACTGGTTAAAGACGCACTGTCAAAAATAAAAATATCTTTGGGCAGCAAGACGGAGCGGGCCAAAACCGCGATCACAAAAAATGTCTTGGCAAAAATCAAAAAAAATCAGGACAAAACCCAACAGAAGAAGACAGCGACTGACTGGCGCTCCAAACTGGGTTTTAGCGGGAGCCAGACGGCAGTCCCGACGAATTGGCTCAAAAAATTGCGGCTGAGAGAGTATCGTTTGATAATTTTTATTATTATTGTGGCGATAATTTTTGCCGGCAGCCTGAAAATTATCGGCGATAAAAAAACAGAACGGGCGCAAAGCCAGAAAATAGAAACGGCCATTGCTGACCTTAAAGACAAACTAAATTCGGTGGAAGCGGCTATGATTTACAAAGACGAAGCCAAGGCTGAGCAACTGTTGGCCGAAGCCAAAAATCTTTTAGCTAATTTTACCTATAAACAAAACAATAGCGGCGCTGATTATGAACAGCTTGTAAAACAAGCCGCCGAGATGACGAATAAGGTCTATAAACTTGAAAGAATAAAAAATGAAGGCTATTTTTCCAAGTTGCCGGAAACCGTAGTGCCAACCGGCAATTTGGTCTGGTCAGACAATTTTTTGTATTTTGTCAGCGGGGCGACAGCTTATAAAATAAACGGCAACGACGGCGTTGTCAATCAGGCAGTGGTCTTGAGCGGCCCGATCAATAAAATAATGGCCCCTGACAATAAACAATTGATTTTTTACGGCAACGGCAATGAAATATTTTTTTGGAATAAAAAGCAAACAACAGTGCAAAAGAAAATCTTAACAATACCCGACAACGACAAAGCGGTTGACGCGGCTATTTACAGTCAAAAATTTTATCTCCTGGGTGAAAAAAATATTTACAATTACAACTACAGCAACGGCGATTACGGCAACGGCGTCAAGTGGCTGAAAGAAGAAACCAGCATTGCCGGCAACACTGCTATTGCCGTTGACGGCAATGTCTGGCTCTCGGCCGCGGGCGGAGAAATCAACCGCTTGTTCAAGGGCAAAAAAGAAAAATTCACTTTGAGCGGCTTGTATGAGCCAATCAGCCAAGCAACGATAATTTACGCCAAAGACGGTCTGAACAACCTTTACCTTTTGGATAAAGAAAAAAATAGAATCACCGTCGCCAACAAACAGGGCAAGGTAACACGGCAGATACTGGGCGACAATCTGGACAAAATAGTCGCGCTCGCGCCAAGCGACAATGAAAAAGAATTGTATATTTTGACGGCAAAGGGCGTTTATAAATTCGGGCTGTAGACTGGCTAACCGTAAAAAAATAATACAAGTCAAACTGAACAAAAAAACATTCCGCTTTGGCAGAATGTTTTTTGCTGAAAAATTTACTTCAGGGTGACTTTGGCGCCGGCTGTTTCCAATTTCTTTTTAATCTCTTCAGCTTCTTCTTTTTTGGCGCCGACTTTAACCACAATAGGACCGGCTTCAGTCATATCCTTAGCTTCTTTCAATCCTTTGCCGGTAACTTCACGTAAGACTTTAATAACGCCGATTTTGTTTTCACCGGTGAGAGTCAGCTCCACATCAAACTCGCTTTTTTCTTCAACCGGAGCGGCGGCACCGGCTGGAGCGGCGGCCATCATCATGGGAGCAACGGCGGAAACGCCAAATTTATCTTCCAAAATTTTCACGAGCTCGGATAAATCAAGGACAGACATCTTTTCAACGGTTGCCACAATTGATTTGAATTTCTCCGGCACTTCAACAACGGTTTTTTGTTCATCAGACATATATTACCTTTTTTTAACGCAACTTAGACAACACCATGGGTTGAGTTAATTAGATTATTAGTTTAATAACAGTTATTAATAAATTTTTAATTTCAAATTTTTAATTTTTAAATAATTTTTATTGACTAAATTTTTAAATTCAAACGCTTCGCCTCATATTATTAATTCGCCTAGTTCAAAACTCAATAATTAAAAATTGACGAAACCTGTAATCGGAGCTTTGATGGCGCTAACGGTTTTGGCAATGAGCTCGTCTCTCCCGGGTAGTTTGGCCAGCGCTTTAACTTTGTCCGCGGCAATCCACTGATTTTCTAAAATACCGCCGGCAAAACTGACCATTTGGTTGTCTTTGATAAAACTATCCAAGACCTTGGCCGGAGCGACCTCGTCTTTGGCGGAAACAGCCAGAGAAACATTGCCTTTTAAATTATCAATTTTATCTTCCGGATAACCCAACTCCCTAAAAGCTTTCTTGAGCAAGGTTTTTTTGACCACTGAATATTCAATGCCTTCCTCGTAAAGCTTGCTTCTGAAAACGCGATCGGACTGAACCTTGAGACCGGAAAAAACAGTCAGGACTGCGCCTTTGCCGTTCCTTAAGCTCTTGATTAAATTGTCTAATACTTCTTTCTTTTGTTGTCTGGACTTTGGCATAGTTTTGACTTTAAAAAAATAAAAAACTGCGGACAAGCCACAGGGTAAAATATTGGCCAATATTGGATAATTTTTGACCATAATCTTTACCTCGGCAGGATTTATGTTCATTTTACTGAAGCACCGGCTATCTCGGGCAAAACTACATTGTTAAAACAATTGTAGCAAATGCCGTTGCCTCTGTCAAATGCGATCGCTGCTGCGCTGGCGGATAAGTTATTTTTTCAGATATTCAGCGATATTCTTCTGGTGCTCGGCAAAATCTTTGGCATAGTGAACAGTGCCGGCTGAATTTTGCTCGGTGATAAAAAACCAATAATCAGATTCTTGCGAATAGATAGCAGCTTTAATGGCGGCAAGACTGGGATTGCAAATCGGCTGCGGCGGCAGACCGGGATAAAGATAAGTATTGAAAGGAGAGTCTTTTTTTAGGTCATCTGGCGTGGGTTCACGACCGACAAGATATTCAATCGTGGAGTCGGCCTGCAACGGCATACCGGCTTCAAGCCGCTTCCAAAAAATACCGGCGATAATCTTGGCGTCAGCTCCGGGATTTTGCGGATCCACTCTGGCTTCCCGTTCTACCATTGAAGCCATGGTGATAATATCAAAAATAGTTTTGCCTTGATTTTTTATTTCCGTTTTCAGCTCATCCGTTAATTTATCATTAAAATTGGCGAGTATTTTTCTGATGACATCTTCAGGGGTGGAATAGCTGAAAAAATAATAGGTGTCCGGGTAAAGATAACCTTCCAAGGAAACCTGCGCCGGCTTGTCTGACAAAAAATCATAAGCGGCAAGAAAATTCTGATTGAGCTTTGAAATGGCCATTTCAAAGCTGCCGGCTGAAAAATTTCCTTTGCCTGTCAGGGCCGCGTCAATGTCTTTTATGGTGTAGCCTTCTTTTATCAAAAGAGTTAAATTTTTGGTTGATTCGCCAACGGTCAAAAGGTCAACGAGCCTTTTAATATTGATAACCGAGGGCAATAAGTATTCGCCTTCGCGGAATTGACTTTCAATATCTTTGAGATAGGCGTAAGTCTCAAAAACAAAGGAGCTTTTGATAATGCCTCGCTGTTTTAAATGGTAGCTGATTTGGTTGATGCCCTCGCCTGGTTTAATGGTAAAGGCGGAGTCATCGGTAATTTTGACGGGATTGAGAATTTCAAAAACAAACCAACCGCTGGCCAAAAAACCGGCAGTGACAACGAGGATAAACAGATAAAAAATAATTTTCTTCATAATTATAAATATTCTTTATAGCCATCGCGCTTAAGAGCTGCCACGAGCTCGGTAATATCTTTGACTTTGTCTTTGGGTACGACAATAATGGCGTCTTTGGTATTGACCACCACCATACCTTTTAAGCCAACGGTGGTCAATAATTTTTTATGCTCCAAATTGTAGACGAACGAATCAACGGTATTGAAATTAAAAACCTTGCCCGAAGTGACATTTTCGTGGCCATCTTTTTGCAAGGCCTCTTTGAGCGCGTAGAGCGTGCCCGGATCAGACCAACCCATGTTGGTTTTTAAAATTACGGCGGAGTCAAGCGCTATTTTTTTAATTAAACAATCATCAAAAGAAATTTTGGGCGCCTGGCTGTAAATCTCAAAAGCCTGTCTTCCACTTTTGGCCGAAATAGTCTTTTCCACAATAGAAAATATATCCGGACTCAAGCGCTGATATTCACGCAAAATAAAATCAATTGAACTCACAAAATAACCGGAATTCCAAAAATATTCACCTGAATTAAACATCCGAGCGCACTCCTTTGACGATGGCCTGTACTGCCAGCCCAAAAAACGAAAATAATCAACTCCAGAAATCTGACCAGCCTTTTTGCCAACATGAATCCAGCCCAAATTATTGTTGGCGAAGCGCGGCTGCTCGGCCAAAAAAACAAAACGGTTGGGGTCTTTTTTAATAAGCTCCCCACCTATTTTTAAATTTTTGATAAAGTCAGCCGGATTTTTCATCAAATGGTCGGCCCAGAGAATAGCGATGGGTTCTTGCTTGAAAATTTTTTGCAAGCGACTCATGGCTAAACAAACAGCCGGACCGACATTTCTTCTGGCTGGCTCAATAAAAATATTTTTGACCGGCAACTCGGGAATTTGGGTTTTGACCAACGGCTCATAATCGCTTACGGTCTGAATATAAATGTCAGACCGACTGAAAGACGAGACAAGCCGTTCCACGGCCAAACGGAGCGTGGATTTATTGTCCCAGATGGCGTCAAATTGTTTGGGTGAATTTATTCTGGAAAGCGGCCAAAGGCGCGTACCAACGCCGCCGGCGAAAATGATGAACTTCATAATTGAGAAATTGAAAACTCTCGCGCTTGGCCCCTCCTCAATTGAGGAGGGAGTGAAGGTGGTGCTGGTCTAACATGCTTACGCAATCAACACCCCTCCCTTCCCTCCCCTCATCTAAGGGGAGGACGAAGCAAGTAATTAAAATTTATTAAATTACAAGATTATTAAATTTCGTCCGGTCATTGCGCGCGGTTTGTCGCGGTTCATAAGAAAAAGAATGGTCGGCGCCACATCGGCCAGGGCACCGCCGGGTTTTAATTTTCTAAAACGGCGCATTAGTTTTCGCGGTCCGACAAGACAAAATGGCACGAGGTTGGTTGAGTGTTGGGTGTCCACCTTGCCGGTAACAATGTCTATCATTTCCTCGGCATTGCCGTGATCGCCGACTAAAACGACAAAACCGCTGTTTCTGTAAACCACTGTTTCCACTATGTTTCTAACGCATTTATCCACACACTCCAAACCCTTGATAGTAGCGTTCAGGTTGCCGGTGTGACCGAGCATATCGGGGTTGGCAAAATTTAGGCCAATAAAATCATAAAATTTACCCTCCACGCTTTTGACCGCGATGCCCGTGATTTCACCGGCCGACATAGCCGGCGTTTGGTCGTAAGAATCAACGGCCGGCGAATTGACAAGAATTCTTTTTTCGCCGCCAATCGGCGCGGCATAACCGCCATTAAAAAAATAGGTCATGTGGGCGTATTTGTCCGTTTCGGCAATATAGAGCTGACGGCAATCTTTTAAGACCATAGGCAAGGTATCTTTTAGATCAGGCGAGGGATAGGCAGTCAAAATCCCAGGCAAGTCCGGGCCAAAATCGGTCATCGCGATGAAAATCAAATTCTTGAGAACCCGCTTGCGCTTGAAAGAGCGGGGATTATCATTATTAAAATCTTTCTGGACAAAGGTCTTGGTAAGTTGGCGCGCGCGATCAGAACGAGCATTAAAAAAAATCACGGCATCGTTGTCGCTAATACGCGGCAAGGGTTTGTTTTTATTGGCCATAATAATAGTTGGACTGATGAATTCATCTGATTCGCCGCGCGCGTAGCCGTCCTCAACGGCTTTGAGCGCGTCAGAGGCAAAATAACCGCCGTCATCAATTAGCGCGTTATAAGCCAGCTCGGTTCTCCCCCACTCTTTTTTTCTGTCCATGCCGTAAAAACGGCCCATGATAGTGGCAACGAATTCACGCGCCGGATCCAGCTGGGCCAAAAGATTTTTCAAAAAATTATAACCCTCATATTTGTCGGCGTCGCGGCCATCGGTAAAAAGATGAAAATAAACTTTTTTGACGCCGTGATCGCGCGTCAGCTTAATCAAAGCGGCCAGGTGATCAGGACAGGCATGGGCCGAATCCTTGCCGGTCAAAAGCCCAAGCAGGTGCAAATTTGATTTATTTTTTTTGACATGATCAAGCGCTTCCAAAAAAGCGGCGTTTTTAAAAAATGTGCCGTCGGTAATCATTTTTGTGATGGCGACTAAATCTTGCCAAACAATCCGGCCGGCGCCCAAATTGAGATGCCCGGCTTCAGAATTGCCAACGGAATCCGGGAATAAGCCAACGGCCTCGCCGGAGGCTTTGAGCTCGGTATAGGGATAATCGGCAAATAATTTATTCAAAAACGGCGTATTGGCTAAACGGACGGCATTGCCAGCATCGGACGGAGCTATGCCATAACCGTCAAGGATGACCAAGACGAAGGGGCGATAGGATATTTTCACATTTTGCCTTGTCATTTTGTCACCCTACGGGTGATCTTCCGCAGGGATGACATTTTGATTTTTAAATTTTAAGCTAGGAACGCTATGCTAAATTAACAACAAATTCAACTGATAATCTCCTCTTCTATCTGCAACAACCTATTGTATTTGGCCACGCGCTCGCCGCGCGACGGAGCGCCGGCTTTGATAAATTCAGCGCCGAGCGCCACGGCCAGGTCGGCGATAAAATCATCATGAGTTTCGCCGGAACGGTGAGAAATAACCAATTCGTAATCATGGTCTTGGGCCAGCTTAGCGAATTTAATTGTTTCCGTGAGCGTGCCAATTTGATTTGGTTTGACCACGACAGAGTTGGCAACAGAGAGCTGAACGCCTTCCCGAAGACGATTGACATTAGTGGTGAACAAATCATCGCCAACGATAATCGGGCGCAAATACTTCTCGCGCAATTTGATAAATTTTTTGTTGTCTAACTTATAATTGTGAACGGACAAATTTATCGCCGCGAATTCTTTAGTCATTTTTTGCCAAGCGTACCAGTCGTCTTCCGCGAGTGGATCTTCAATTAATAAAAAAGGGTATTTGGCAAACCACTCGCGATAGAGATAAATCAACTGGTCAGAATCCAAAAAAGATTCGTCTAAGCTGAAATTATAAAGGCGCTCGCCCGGCAGATAAAAAGTAGAGGCGCCGGCGTCCATGCCTAAAACGATTTCCTGACCGGCTTTATAGCCAGCCTCGGCAATGCTTGAGAGGATATAATCAACTGCTTTGATTGAAGAATCAATGTTCGGCGCGTAGCCGCCCTCGTTGCCGACATCAATATCCAGGCCTTCTTTTTTTAAAACGCGGCCCAGGGCGTGAAAAACTTCCGAGCCGATACGCAATCTTTCTTTAAAATTAACATTCTTAACGGGAATAATATGAAACTCCTGAAAATCCAAATTGGTGTCGGCGTGCTTGCCGCCGTTGAAAACATTAAAAAGCGGGATGGGCAGACTGATTGGATTTTTAAGCTGATAGATCTCCCGCAAATATTGATAAATCGGCAGGCTTTTAGCGGTGGCGCCGGCCCGGGCGCAAGCCAAAGAGACGCCGAGCATGCCGTTGGCGCCAAGATTCTCTTTGTTGGCGCTATTGTCCAGCTCAATCATTTTTCGGTCTATTTTTTCCTGTTCCAAAACATCAAGACCGGACAAAAGTTTATTGATTTTTTCATTGACATTTCTGACTGCCTTGAGCACGCCCTTGCCGTCGTATCTTTTCTTGTCGTTATCGCGCAACTCAACAGCCTCATGGCTGCCGGTGGAAGCGCCAGAGGGCACGGAAGCGACCCTAGTCACGCCATTTTCAAGAGTGACGGCCACTTCAACGGTCGGATCGCCACGGGAATCCAGAATTTCACGGGCTAAAATATTTTTAATGTTCATATAATTACTCTGATAAAACGCGGATTAACGCTGATGGCTCTGATATTTTGCGTTTATTATTCTTTTAATTATTAACTTTTGTGAACGAAAATTCACCAATAGAATTAAAGGTAATTTTAACGCCTCAAGATAACGGAGCGACTGTCTGAAATCTTCTTGGGTTAAAAATTTTTTGGCTTTCAGCTCCAATCCTATTTGATCCCAAACAATAAAATCCAAATATAATCTGCCAATATTTTCTCCGTCAAAATCTAGTGCTATTTCTTTTTCCCGTGCATAAGGAATAGCTAACTTTTTGAAAACCACTTCCAGAGCGTTGCCATAGGCTTCCTCTTTTTGCACCGAACTTAGTTTATTGTGAACATCAAACAGAATGCCTCGTAATTTATAGGTTTCTTCTTTAAAAATTAAATCAACTTTCTTGTCAATCATAAATTTAGTATCAGAGCTATCCGAGTTTATCAGAGTTAATCAGGGTGTGGTTATAACCCGGGCAGTTTTTTGCCGCCTAAAAACTCCAGCATTGCTCCGCCGCCGACAGAAACAAAGACATTGGTAGGAATTTTTTTGCGCTTCAAGATTTCGCTTGTTTCTCCCCCGCCGATAATTACACGGGCTGGGGATTTAATAATTGCCTGGGCAATCTTTTCAGTGCCAATTTTAAATCTCTGATCTTCAAATTTTCCCATTGGCCCATTCCAGATGATCATTTTCGCCTGACGGATAATATCTTGATAAAACTTAATGGTTGCCGGGCCGATATCTAAAATTTTATCATCCTGCACTTGCCAATCAAGCGGTAATATAATTTTTGAATTTTTAATTTTGTAATTTTTAAATAAATTATAATTTTTAATTTTTAAAGCTAAAATCTTTTGCGCTTCGCCAAGATATTCATTATCCACGAGTGACTTGCCGACTTCAACGCCCTCTGCTTTCAAGAAATTATTGGCCACGGCGCCGCCGACTAAAATGTAATCGGCTTTGCCAATAAATTGTTTGATCACCGGCAGCTTGGTCTCAATCTTAGCGCCGCCAATAATTAAAACCAGCGGCTTTAAAGGATGGCTGACGGCTGAACTCAATTGTTTAATTTCTTCAGTCAGATGCAAACCAGCGTAACTCGGCAGATATTCTCTGATAGCGGAAACAGACGCTTCGTTCCGATGACTAACGGCAAAAGCTTCATTAATATAATAATCAGCGAGTAAAGACAATTTTTTGGCGAAGCGGCGGCAGTTCTTTTCTTCACGATCAGAAAAGCGCAGATTTTCTAACATAATAATCTCGCCCGATGCCATTTGCCCAACGACGCGAGAAACAGCTGGCCCAAGATAACGGTCAATCTTATCTATAAAAGTAATCCGTCCCCCAATTTTCCGCGACCATTTTTTCTGTTCGCTGAGAGGGGATCCCCCGTAGGGGGATAATCCGTAATCCGTCCCCCAATTTTCCGCGACCATTTTTCCTGTTTGGTGATGGGGGATCCCCCGCAGGGGGATAATCCGTAATAATTGTTCTAGGCGATCCTTTATGGGCACTAAACTTAATTCAGGAACGATTCTACCGCCTGGCCGGCCAAGATGACCGATTAAAATTATTTTAGCTTTTTTCTTTAATAAATATTTGATAGTCGGTAAACACGCTTGTAATCTGCTGTCATCCGCAATTTTAAATTCCGCGTTCGTCCGCGTTCCTGTCTGTGTTCCTGTCTGCGTTTGTCCGCGCCGCGCAAGCGGTATGTCAAAATCACAACGGACCAAAACGCGCTGACCAGCGATATTTTTTAATGAAGCGAGCGGTTTTAGCGGCATAAATTATTTTTTATTTTTACCAAGCTGATCTTTGAGTCTCTGGCTCGCGCGGCCGATTTTATAAGTCAGCGAAACAACAATAACCGTGATCAAGATCGCGTAGCCAAACATAGCCGCGAGACTAGACTGCTCGCCGAAAATAAGGCGGAATAACTTTTGAATGGCGTCGTTCCAGGCCAGGGCGGCGACCAGGCCAAGCCCGGCCGTGATTAAGGCTGACATTTTTTCCAAGATTTCCAGCTTTATGTTTTGATCCATAAAAAAATAGGTTAATGAGCTTGGGTTTATTTTACCATAAATTTAAGCCAGGCCAAAATTTAGCGCATTTACTGGTTCAGATTTTTGATCTTGATATTGGGGTTGGATGAATACTTGTTTGATAAAATAAATATTCAATGGGTTCACTGTTCCTCCAGGGTTAGAAACAAAAAAAGAGCCCCAAATAATGAGCTTCCCCGCAGCAGCGTTGACGGTAGCATATGGATGATCAGCTTACGGAACTAATATTCTAGAAAGCAAGGGGTTGATCCGTGAAATAACTTCATGGGTGCTTGTGTTAATAACCTTGGCAAAATCATAAACTGTTATTTCTTCCTGACCAGATCGTCCGATTAAAACAGCTTCATCTCCTATTTTTATGTTTTCAATGCCTGTCGCGTCTACCATACACATATTCATAGTAATCCCTCCTAAAATTTTTGCGCGTTTTCCATTTATCAAGACATATCCCACCTTGGCATAACGTTTGTCAATACCGTCATAGCAACCTGCGCCCAAGACCGCCACCGTAGTATCGCGGGAAACTATTTCAGAGTGTAGATATCCAACCCCAGTGTTTAGTGGTATTTTTTTTATATTAACAACCGTCGTTTTCCATGATAGGGCCGGACATAGATTAAACTCATTATTTTTTTCATGCATAAACTTTAATAAAGATTCTCGGCCCCAAAGTCCATAGAGAGCGCTGCCTATCCTAACCATATTAAGATGCGTTGCTTTATAAAGAACTGCCGACATTGAAGACGCGGCATGCATAATTTTTGGCTGAATACCAAGATTAGCCAGCGAATCTACGACAAAAATAAATTTTTTTAGCTGTGCCGAATAAATTTCAACATTGTTTTCGTTAATAAGTTTAGCAAAGTGGGTACACATTCCTTCAACAATAATATTAGGTAATTTTGATATTTTTTTTACTAAAATAATTGCGTCTTCTGGCCAAAGCCCCAATCGAACCAACCCCGTATCAACTTTTATATGAATCTTGGCGGGGTTTTCTGCCGTTGCTTTTCTTGAAAGAGCAACGGCTAAATCATAGTTATAAACAATCACGCTAAACTGATTTTTAACGACTTCAGCCGCATCATTATTTGCCACATATCCCAAAATTAGTATTGGATTTTGACAATTTTTCCTGGCAAGATTCGCTTCATCAAGAGAATCAACGCCAAACCAAGCGACAATTGATTTAGTCGCTGATACGGTAGTTTCAATACCCGCGCCATAGGCATTCCCCTTAATGATGGCTAAAATAAAAACATCTTCACCTATTATTGTTTTCAATTCAGCGATATTTATTTGCAAAGCTTTTTTTGAAACCTCAACCCATGTTTTTTGTTTCATAAGTCACTGTTTAAAATAACGCGACAAAACGATTTGGATACACCGATTTTCTATATCTAAGAACTAAAACGCAATACTCCTGATACGATCTACCTTCATTAATTAGTTTCCTGATCGCAAAAAGCTTTTTATACATCGCCTCATAAATTTCTTTGTCGCTAATTTTATGAATTTTACACGCCCTGTCAATTACTGATTTACAGTAATATGCAAGCTCTTCATTTGTTTCCTGGACCAACTTGTTTCTTTCTTCAAAGATGATTTCCAGCTTATTAAATAATTTCATTACATCTTTGTACACAAAACGAGAGAACGCCGCTAGCGGTATGCCAAGTGCATTGTGCGTGTGCTGAACAAGGCTTTGCGGCATTTGATGAGTCTGATAATAAGGAGTTGCTAAAATATAGCCCCCGTCTTCCACCATTTTAATGCATCGAGCTAACATTTTTTCAGGATTTGAAAAAAAACGAAGACCACCACCAACGATAATGTGGGTGAATTTCTTTCGTTGTTTATATATATATCCATCAGTTACTTGATAGGAAACATTTATATCTGGCGCGTAATGTTTTTTATTGAAATTCGCCATTTGTATAGAATTTTCTGATAAGTCAAATCCCACGCCACTGCACCCCGTCATGGCAGCTAATTCTCTTGATGAAAATCCAGTACTGCATGCAACTTCTAGAATATGAGATTGATTGGTTATTTTTGAAAATGTGGCAAGCTTTGAAAGAGTTGAGTATGATCCGGGCGGTGTATTCCATTGATTGATAAAACCAATAAAGTCCGGGTAGGAAAATTTTTGTATGGAAACAGCAGTAATGTTTTCTATTTTAAACATGATGATCTAACAAATTACGAATGGAATAAATTTTTACATTCTTCACGCAAAAAATCACCAATTATTTCCACCTTGGGATTACCTTTGGCAGCAACTTCCGCCGCAGTAATGTGAACAGTCCGCCAGACCCACTTATTATTTCTATAAACGGAGCCATAGTCGACAATATCACTCAATCTTGCGCCAAACACAATACCTCGTAGCTTCACCCAGACTGCAGCTGTAGTACACATTGGACAAGGTTCGTGGGTTGTATACAAAATACAATCCTCGAGAAAACGTTGCCCTATATTTTTTAGCGCTTTTCTGATAACTTCAATCTCTGCGTGTTGAGTAGGATCACTCATGCTTCTGGTAACATTGGGAGATCTAGCAATAATTTCATTATCTCTAACAACAACAGCACCGATAGAATAGTCGTTATTCCTTCTCGCCTTTAAAGCCTCCTCAATGGCGGCGCGCATATATGTTTCCCTTGTTTCAATCATATTGATTTAAAATTTACATGAAGATTATTTTAATGCCTCAAGCTCGGGGAATCTAATTTTAATTTCTTCTAAAATTTTCTTGTACACTTCGTCTGGTTCGCCCGAAGAATCAATATTAACTATCCTATTTTTTATTGCTTCAGAGAGGTGCTCTTTCGCTTTTGCGTACTGCTCATACTTATTGTCAATATTATTTCTTTTAAAATCATAATCCGGGTCACTAGCGTCAAGCCTGGTGAGTAAAATTTCTTTTGGGGCAGATAATTCAATAATTAAATCCGGCAAAATCATATCAGCTGTTATTCTCTTGCGATGTTTCAATCCGGGCGGATAAAGCTCTTCGTTTGAAAAAATTTTTTTTGGCGGAGGTTCCAATTGCAAACTCTTTAAAGTAGCTTTGGATATTAGTGAACGGTCAATGAGCAACACACCAAAATCAAATGGTGCCGAGGGCTTAGTAATTTCCTTTGTCAAGATTCGATCTCTCCACACAATTAACTCCCGTGCCAACCGATAGCTTGCTTCATCCCACAGACTCCACTCTGCTCCATTTTTTACATTTTTTAGTTGCTCACTAATTTTTCGCCAGAAATCAGATTCTGGATCTGCTTGCGAAACACCTAAACCCCGCCTATATCCTTCTCCTCTTATTGAGACGCAGGGAATGCCAATTTCTTCCAACTTGTTTTTTAATAATTCAATTTGCGTACCCTTGCCCGATCGATTTATGCCCTCAAGTGCAATAGAAATTATTTTATTTTCATTTCTCATAATAGCCTGTAAATATTTTATAATTTATTGTCTCAGTTTTTCTCTTAAATTTTGCAATGCGGTTTTATCATCGTCAAATTTTAGCAAATTTATTGCCTCATCAAAATTAACCCATCTATATTCAATGTGTTCCTCATTGATCGTCACTTTTTGATCTTTAGATACATTTACAGCGAACGCAACTACAACAAAAATATTATTATGGTAATTAAAACTAAACCGGTGAATTTCATCGCTCCAACTTGCTGCATCTTTAATGCCAGTTTCCTCAAACAACTCTCTTTTCCGGCAATCAATGGCCGATTCTTGCAACTCCAGCGTTCCATTGACCACATTCCAAAAACCTCCGCGCGCTGCGGTTCTTTTCAATAACAAGACTTCAAATTTTTGTCCCTTCTTTTTATAAACTATGCTTTGAATTATTACGGGTAATCTATTGGACATATGATTTATTGTTAAACCTAAATTTAATTTTACCATTAACCATGCCACTTCTCCCGATGTATTGTTTGGCCGCGGAAACATAAATTGAACTAAGAATTTGAGCGGTCAAACCATGATAAAGAATATTTGATCCCTGGTTCTCCGGTGGCACATGTTTGATAATAGATTTATAAAAATCCATAATGCAATTGCGCCTAGCATCCTCCTGGTGACCCCTCGAATAACCGAGGTCGTTTACAGGACTTAGCGACCGCATGTTCAAATATTCATAAGTTTGTAATTCTGGAAACATGGTTTTATTTCTGAAAATGTGAATATCAAAATGATACTCCCCTCCAACTTCATATGGATGAAGGTTTCCTTTTTGAACTTCTTCTGATTGTAAGGAATTGATAATAATAGATTGGAACGGACCTTGCTCAATAATATATGACTCTTGCCGCACCCGGCCATTCCCTTTGTACAAATCTCTGCCCGTAGAGTCAAACCACCCTCTTCTGCTAAAGCTATTGTGCAGCGAATTGCAATTAATGCTCGTGATAATATTCCCTCCATTCAGAAACGAAATGTGTGTGAAAGCATCCACCTCTCCCGTAACTTTTCTAATGCCTTGTTCTATATTTGAATTCCACTTCATATCTGGAAAAATTTTTAAATAATCCTTTTTTGAAAATTGCGCAAAAATGTCTCTTGGTCTAATAAAAGTAGTTTCCAATTTAAGATTATCCCATTTTTTATCTGCTTTCAATGACGCTTCTACCAACCAAATTGCGATGTCCAAGCTATGAAATCCGGAATGGGACATTTTCCCATATCCCTGATTATATGGATGATAAGCCTGGCTTATGAATTCATTTGGGAATGTCCACTGTCCGTCTGAATGAAATGTTTGAATGAAGGTAACTGGGCAATCTGATATTTCTGCCATTTCTATTATCTTTTGTCTTATCATTTGAAAACCGACATGAAATCTTCGCTGAGCTTGGATGCTAAAAACCAGATTTTGTTTTTTGTTTTTTTCAATATATAGTTCTGCTAATTTTGTATAATCTTTAAATAATTTATTCGCCTTATTGACGCTAGTTGATACATCAACCCCAGTTGAAATCGGTTTATCAAGAAGTATGTGTAAATTGCTGTCAAGCGCCCATTTTGCATATTTGAAATGCGCGAGTGGTTCAGTTGCTATGATAACCGCTTCAATTTTATGTCTTTTTATGGTTTCATTCAAGTAACTGGATTCTTCTTTATTTAGTGTATCGGAAATGGAATTATTTTTCGTATAGTAGCAAGGGGAGGCAACTCCTATTCTTCCTAAAAAATCTTCTATCTTTTCTTTTTGAGATGCTAAATCCCAGCAAGCCACCAAATTACAAAACTCACTGCTCTTAATATAAGGCAAATAAATTCTCTTCGCGTGATATCCGACGCCAATCAAAAGCGTATTAACTTTCATAACGGAGTTCCTATTTTCATTTTACCCCAAACTGCTGGAAACAACAAAAAACGGCAGAATGACTGCCGTTTAGAAAAAATTTAACAAGGTGTCCGCTGTAATGATGAGCGGGGTGTTGATAATCAAATAGCCGAATTGGGCTAGACCTGACCGCATAACCAATGATTTAGTTTAAGGCTGGATTACAACCTTCAAATCAGCTTAGGGCTATGGGCAACAAAAGTCAAGGAAAGTTATCCACAGCCATCACAGATGGCCGGGAACTTGGTGTTTTTCTGATGCTCTTTGTTTTTTCTTTCTGGATGCCCGGGTCAAGCCCGGGCATGACAGTCGCGCCAAATGTTTTAGTGTTTTTGCCCCTAAGTCACCCGTCTACCACTCATAATGATAATCCACTTTGGAAATTGGCGGACTGTGTTTTTTGTATTCTATCTTTCTTCCCAGCCCGGGGCTTGATAGCAATATGATTTGGCTTTAGCCTCGGCGTGATCCAAAGACTCAACTCCGTCTTTCTCGCTGACAATGGTGTAATAATAATCAACCTGCGGCAAAACTTCTTTATCCTGGTAAGTACAAGGTGTCATATTATTGGCGCATTCGGTGGGGGTGATTACCAGCCAAGGGACGCCGGCGGTAGTGTAGTCGGTAGTGCTTTTACGAATATTATAAACATAACCAGTCACGCCGCCAACATTAAGATTATTCCATTTTAATTCTAATTGACCGCAAGTAGGAGTAATCGTCAGGCCGCTAACGACACTGTCGGTCGTGCCGGCTAAGGGACAAATATTGCTCGGTGAACCGCCGCAGGCCGGATTAGGATTGACGGTAGAGTTGTAAATGCCGGAGCCGCCGACATGAGCGAAGATATAATAAGTATAAGTGGTGCCGGCAGTTAGGCCGGTGTCAGTATAAAAACAAGGATCAGTGGTGCAGGCAACATCAAGGGTGACACTGTTTCTGGTGATGGAATACGAGCTGGCCGCGCCTTGCTTTTGCCATTTTAAAGAGAGTTGAGTAGAGCCTAGGGGCTTGGTTTCATAGAAAGTGAATTCGCGCAGGTCGCAGCCGCCGGCGCCGTTTGGCGCATAACCGACCGCGCAAGTGCAGACATTAACCGCGGTATCACAGCCAGCGCCGGTATAACATTCTACCCGGCGATACGGCGAAGCGTCAAGACAGTTGTTGAAAGAACTCTGGCAGCTTTGATAAGCTGACCAGGCCGGGCAGTGGCAATTGTCCGGGCAGATTGAAGCGCGCGTCTGCAGATAGCGGAAACCGTTGGCATTGTTGTCGCACTGGGAAGTGGAGCACGGTAAAGGTGTGTAGCAAGCTGGCTCGCAACCAAGCCCGGCGCAACCGTAGGCAACCGGATCAAGATGAACGGTCTGAATTGATTGATCAGTATTACTGGCCGCGTCTCTGGCAGTCAGGATGACGGTATAGTCTGTTTGGGGCGCGCTATAACTGGTGCAAGTTTGCATTATATTGCAATATTGAAAAGCAATCCAGTCGGCCGAACGAGCCCCGGCAGAAACGCGCACCTCATCAACCGTGCCGCCAAAACCGCCGCCAACGCGCCACCAAGTCCAGGCGCTAACCTCGCTTGGTTTATCACTGCCGCCTTGTTCTCCGTAAAGTATGCCATTACGATAAATCTTGGCGCGATTGTTGCCACTATCAGTTTTAATAAAAGCAGTATAATACCAGGTGTTATTAACATGGCTAGCGCCAGTATAATTAAGCGATTGCGGGCTGGTGTTGGTTGAAAAATAAGTGAAGCCATTGTTTTTAATGCTGTAACGGACAGACTCGCCCCAGATTTGTTTGGCCGTAGCGCTAATATTAGTTGGTTTGTACCACAATTCCCAGGTGTAGGGATCATTGCGCAAAAGACCGCTGTCCATTCTGGTAATATAATTATTCTGGCCGGCAGTAATGGCTACGCCATAGCCAAGCTGGCCAGCAGCTTGGTAAGCAATGCCTGTTTCAGCCGTGCTGTCTAAATTCAAAGAAGTGGAGTCCTGAAAATGACCGGAGTTATCATTTAAATGCCAGACTAGACGATAATTATTAGTCCAGACATTGGCGGGAGAGAGTTTGGAAGATACCGAAGCCGCGGCATTGCCATAATAAAGGTAAATGTAATCGCTGTTGCTGTTGCCGGCTATCTGCTGAACCTTGACCCAGGCAATCATTTCTTGATTGCCATAATCCCATTTTTCCAATTCAAAATAAAGTTCGCTTGAACCATTGTTGTCAATAAAACGAAGATCAGAACCGTTACTTTTAACATGGGCCCAAAAATCAATGTCCACGGCTGTTTGTTTGACTAAAACAGGAAAATTATCCAGTGCTGCCCGGCCAGTGTTGTCAAAAGTGATTTTGCGCCGATACTGCCAAGCCGCTCCAGCGCTCCACCAGTCAGCCGGCGGCACGCCGCCGGTGTATTGGTGCACCGGGTGCTGGTTCGTGCCGTTGTAGCCAATGGCATTACAAGTAGTGGCCGGGCAAATTTTTCCGTCGCCAAAATCCCAGGTCCAGCCGGTTACGCCGCCCACGCCACCTGATGATTGATCAATAAAAATAACCGTGTTGCTATTAGCGGCGCACCATTGATAAGCGGCGTCTACGGGCGAGCCGGCGCAAGCAGAGGTGGACGCGGAACACTGGACCGAAATGGTCTCATCGCTCTCGTTGTTTCTGGCTTTGACAGAAGTGGTGTAGCTGGTGTTGCAGGCAAAGCCGGACGATTGGCTCCAGGCAAGGCCAGGAATCCAGTTGGAATTGCCGGCAGTGTTACTGGCGTAAAAAGAATTTTGCGCGCCGCCAGAAACCCAAGACCAATTTATCTGACTGGAAGAAACAGTAGCGCCGGAACAGGACGCGGGCGTATTGGCTGAAGTGTAGGCAGACGCG
>LCCW01000012.1:0-1536 GCA_000998185.1 Candidatus Kuenenbacteria bacterium GW2011_GWA2_42_15
TCAGATTCTATGCTTTGGGTTTTATTAAATTCTTCATATTCCTTAAAAGCTCTTTGTTCCGCTTTTTTATGCGAAATTCCACCTTTTCCGTCTAAAACTTTAAAATTATTGAATTTCAAAAATTTATTTACTGACTCAGCTAATTGCTCCATGGTAAAAGTATTTCTTTGTTCAATCTGATTTTCAATATAATCAAAATAGGCAGAAACCGTTCTTTCCAATTTTTTGATCTCTTTTTCTTCAAGATAATTTTTAGCGATAACGGCATCAGATTTTAGAATTCTTCCTTTTGTAGATTTTCTCCAGGTCTTAAGCCCCATAAATGGTTGCTCTTTATCAACATTTTGATAAATAATTTCTGCCGCCGTTTTTCCAGTTATTGCAAAATGAAATTTATTTTGCACCATTGCGTAAAAATTTTTGGTTATTTCAGAAGTTGTATCATAATCAATACTGCATTCAGCAAAAATATCAGTTATTTGTTGGTAAATTCTTCTTTCGCTGGCACGAATTGAACGAACCCTTTCAAGCAACTCTCTAAAATAATCAGCTCCAAAAAATCTTCCATTTTTTAAACCTTCATCATTGAGTGAAAACCCTTTGATAATGTATTCTTTCAAAATCTTACTTGCCCAAATACGAAATTGGGTAGCTTTTTTGCTATTTACTCTATACCCGACAGCTATAACGGCGTCAAGATTGTAAAATTTAACTTGTTGTGTTTGTTTTTTCCCTTCAACAGCACCATGTTTTGTGGTATGTTCCAAAATGGAACTAACCTGTTTTTCATCTAATTCTCTTTCAATAAAAATATTTCCGAGGTGTTTTGTGATTGCCGGTCTTTGCACTCCAAAAAGTTCTGCCATACGATCTTGTGTAAGCCAGATATTTTCATTATGCAAAAAAACTTCTACTTTAACCATACCGTCAGGAGAAGTGTAGAGCAAAAATTCAGTCATTTCATCTTTTATTGTAATTAGATTAGTGTTTTTTCCCATATTTTTATTTCTTTTATCTTATACCTTCATCATACCACAAATCGCCCTAAAAAATCAAATCAAAAAACGGCGAGGATGTCGCTTTGAAAATTTTGAATTTTAAGGCGTTATTTTATTAAATTTTCCGTTGTGGATAATTCCATTTGACAAGGTTTAACCAAGCGTGCCATACTTAAATTACTAAACGTGGAGCGGATTCTAGATGAGTCCGCTCTATTTTATTTCTCCTCAAATTTAAGCAGATATTTAAGATATTCAAAATCCCTAAATTTACTGCCAGCAAACTGACGAATTTCTCGCGCCGCGCGCGGACCGCGAGCCAAAATTATCACTTCTTTGCCACCATCTTTTAGATATTTTAAAACCGGTAAAAAATCCCCATCGCCAGACAAAACAATTACTCGCTCAAAGTTATTTTCTTCTTTCATTAAATAAAAACACATCTCCACGGCGCAATTAGCTTTGCGCCTGGTTGTGCCATCTTCCTGCTCATACATTTTCACCGGTTTCAAATGCATCTCATAACCAAATTTTTGCA
>LCCW01000012.1:1618-27424 GCA_000998185.1 Candidatus Kuenenbacteria bacterium GW2011_GWA2_42_15
AAGATAGCCAAGTAATTTTTGATAATCAATTTTCCAACCCAAACTTTTCTCTCCGCCGTAAAAAAGATTTGATGCGTCTACAAAAGCAATAGTTTTCATAATTTTATTTACTTCAATTTCCTTCCACCCTTTAACATTTCCCTTATCTTCTCTTCGCCCCAAACTTTTCTCCAAGTATTTTCACAATCTCTGACTCTATCGCTACCGCTTCCTCGTCTTTTAATGTCCGATCAGCCGCCTGGTATTTTACTCGAAAAGCCAAACTTTTCTTGGCGCCAAGATCATATTCCGATAAAAATTCCGCGCTTCTGACAATCTCCGGTTCTAATTTTACCACCTCTTCCTCAATCGCCGTCCATTTAACTTTCCAGCCCAGCTCAATTGCGATGTCTCGCTCCACCGCTGGATACTTTGGCAGAGGCTCATATGTTTTTTCTTCTTTTACTTTCACTTCCAAAATTTGCGTCAAGTCAATTTCAAAAATTGCTACCCGTTTATTTTTAATGTCAAAATAATTCATCGCCATCTGGTTTATCTCGCCCAACCAGCCAATTTTTTCCTTGCCATAAATTATCGCCAATCTTTTTTCTTTATCCGCTATCTTATTGATAAATTCAATAAACGGATTTTTGCCGGCCGACCACGGCAAAAAACCAAACTTAAAATATCTCGCCAGCTCTTCTAGGGCTCCTTTCGCCTCAGAAAACGATTCCCCGTCTTTTGCCAAAACCACGGCTCCGGCCAAATAATACGGCTGTTCCGGCAAATGTTCTTTGCTTTGTTTTTTCACTCGGTATTTTCCCTTTCTTACGAAAAACACTCGGCCAATTTCATAAAACTTAAATTCATCATAAAACCTACCATTGTCAGCAATATTTTTTAACAAACCCGGCACCAAGCTCATCCGCAAATATTTTTGGTCTTCCGATGGCGGATTTAAAAGGCCGATCAGTTCCGGCTCCTTGTCTATCTCAAAATCACTCACGGTTTTCCCCGGCCAAAAAGAATAATTCAAAACCTCTTGCATGCCAAAACCAAACGCCAGCTTATCTTTTATTTTATTAATTATCAATCGCCCGCTCTCTGATGTTAACGGCTTCATTTTTATCTCCGGAAAATCAGCTTTTATTTTGTCATAACCGTAAATCCTGGCTACCTCCTCCGCGATATCTTCTTCACAGACAATGTCACCCGTACTTCTCCACGATGGCACCGTGATCGCCAGGCTATCCTTTTTATGTTTTATCTCAAAACCAAGCCGTCGCAGAATATCCGTGATTTCCTCTGTTTTTATTTCTTCGCCTATTTTATTTCTGATTGCCAAAAGTCCGGCCTCAATTTCATTTTTTTTGTTTAGCAGATTGCCATCTGCCACGATTATTCCATCAATCTCCGCCCCCGGTATGATTTCCTTGACAAGCGCGCACACCCTTCTGATTGCCGTCTCGGCTAAATTGGGGTCCAGTGATTTTTCAAAGCGCATAGAAGCGTCCGTGCGCAAGCCCAATCTTTGCGTTGTTTTCCTGATGCTGATTGCGTCAAAATTGGCCGCTTCAATAATGATTGCCTTGGTTGTTTCATCAACCTGACTGTTGGCTCCACCCATAACGCCAGCAACGGCAATGGGTTTTTTACTATCAGCAATCACCAGCATCTCCGGACTTAATTCTCTCTCGATTTTGTCTAGGGTGATAATCTTTTCGCCTTGATTAGCCAGCCTAACCACAATGTTATCCACTTTGGATCGATCAAAAGCATGCAACGGCTGGCCAACTTCAATCATGACATAGTTAGTAATGTCAACTATATTATTAATCGGCCTTAAGCCAACCGAAGTCAAAATGTTCTTCAACCATAACGGCGACTCCTTTACTTTAATGCCGCTGACGACCGCGCCCAAATAGCGCGGACACAGCGAATAGTCTTTAATGCTTACTTTTAATTCACCGTTCGCCTTGCCTTTGGATTTTTTAATTTCCAGCTTATCGTCCAGCTGGAACGGTTTCAATCCTAGCTGGTAAATGGCGGCTAATTCTCTGGCCAACCCGTAATGGCTCCATAAATCCGGCCGATTAGTGATTGATTTATTATCAATATCAATAACCGTATCCTCCAAACCCAGCGCTTTAGCCAAGGGCTCGCCGACTTTCAAATCCATGGCCGTTAAATCAATGATTTCCATCTCCCCTGCCGAAAATCTGTCAGAGAGCCCAATCTCGTTCGCGGCGCAAATAATGCCCTCTGATTCTTCCCCGCGGATCTTTGTTTTTTCAAGTCTAACGGGCTTACCCTCTCCATGCCAACGCACATACGCTCCTGATTCCGCCACTGCCGTGAGCATTCCTTCATACAGATTCACTCCGCCGCAAATAATTTTAGCAAGCTCCACTTTGCCAATGTCTGTCATGGCAATTCTCAATTTATCCGCGTTCGGGTGTTTTTCCAGTCTCACCACTTTGCCAATCACCATGTTCGCCAAATCTTTACCAACTGAAAACGCCTCCTCCACTTCTACCGTTGAGGTTGATAATTTGGCCGCAATTTCTGCCGGCGTGGTCGTCAGCGGCAAATCAATATATTTTTTAAGCAGATTCAAAGAAATCAACATTTTAACAATCTTTAATGCTCAATTGGTGATTTTTAACTTGTTTTAATGTTTTTATGTTCTAACGCTTTAATATCCTAAAATTGCCGCAAAAACCTCAAATCCCCGCTATGAAACAATCTGATGTCGTTTATACCATATCTCATCATGGTCAATCTTTCCAAACCAAAGCCAAAAGCAAAACCGGAATATTTTTTCGGATCAACCCCGCCGGTTTTCAAAACATTCGGATGCACCATGCCGGCGCCGCAAAATTCCACCCAGCTGGTGTGTTTGCACACCCGGCAGCCCTGGCCCTGGCAAAGCGCGCAGGACAAATCAACTTCAAAGCCTGGCTCCACAAAAGGAAAGTAGCCCGGCCTGATTCTGGTTTTAAAATCAGCTCCGAGTATGGCTTTGACAATGGCGTCAAACACCGCCTTGAAGTTGGCAATGGAAATATTCTTATCTACCATTAGTCCTTCAACCTGGTGAAAAGTATGTTCATGCCTGGCGTCAGTCGCTTCGTTGCGGTAAGTCCTCCCCGGCGCAATGCACCGGAGCGGCACGCCGTACTTTTCCATCGCTCTGACCTGCACATTGCTCGTATGCGTCCTCAACACTAAATTCGTATCAAGATTAGTTAATTTATGATTATCTTGGTCTGTTGATTTCTTGATTTCTTGATTTCTTGATTTCTTGATGTAAAAAGTATCCTGCATATCGCGCGCTGGATGCCAAGCCGGCACATTCACCGCTTCAAAATTATACCATTCCGATTCCAATTCCGGTCCGTCCACGATCATAAATCCCATACCGACGCAGACATCTTCCACTTCCCTTCGCATTTGTGTCAAAATGTGGAGTCTGCCAGCCTCCTCTTTTTTCCCGGGAATCGTCGGGTCAAAAATCCGACTGTTGTCTTGGCTTTGTTTCCCAGTCTCCAAATTTTTTTTAATCCGCTCAAACATTTCTACCGCTTCCTTTTTCACCTCGTTGGCTATTTTACCGATCTTCGGTCTTTCTGCCTCCGCCACATTTTTTATTTCTTTAACCAATTTTGTCAACTCACCGGCAGTGCGGGAAAAATATTTTTTTTGCAAATCATCCAGCTGCTCCAAAGTTTTTGTGCGTTGAAGCTCATCAATGATTTCTTGTTTAATTTTCTTGAATTTTTCTTGCAGCATATCTACAGTATTATACCCTCCCCTACCAAGGGGAGGTCCAGTTACATAAATGACGGGGGAATGGATATGATCATTGTTCTTCTTGTTTCTCAATTCCCACGCCGTATTTTCTTTCCTCTTCGGACAAAAAGAAATATTCCACCACTGCCAGAAGCGCAACAAATAAAATCATATTCCACCACACTAAAAGCCTTTGGCTCTGCAAAAACAAAGAACTGGTCAGCAGCAGTGAAAACATTGCTCCCTGCCGGAAAGCCGCCTTTACCTGCCGGTAAGTAAATTCAGTCCTCTTAAATAAATATCTGACGGCAAAACCTAAAACACTGAACATCCCCAGCAGTCCCAAAAATAAAGACAGATAAAAAAAAGTCAATCCAACGATTCCGGCTCCTTTTGGATTAATAAAAAACAGGACAAACAACCACGCTGCCCAACACAAAACAGTGGCTAAAACCATCAAAAATAAGTATTTTTTCAAGCTCATTGTTTCTTGATTATCTGCTTGTATTTTAGCATTATTCCCCTGTTTTGGCAAATCAAACCAACCACCCCAAACTTAAATTAACATCCGGAGCCTTTCTATGGTTTTTTCCTGCCCGGGAAACCTCAAATTTATCCGCTCCAAAAGCTCCACCTCTTTGATTTTGATCTCTTGCGCCGCCACCGGCGACAAACACGCCACGGTTAAAACCTTGTCTTTTAAATAAAGCGCTTTGGCGTTAACTCTTATCTTTTCGCCCCACTCGCCCAAAAGCAATTTGTCAAATTCTTCACACACCAACGCCGCCGTCACCTTCTCGCTGAAAGATTCTACTGTTCAATAAATTGCCAATGGTTGTAAAAGACATTATTTTTAAATTTTTAATTCCTAATTCCTAATTTCTAATAAAATTTCAATGGCTCAATTAGCCAATAACCTGCTACATCCCGAGTCAGCGTCAATGCCAACAAATTCAATATTTATTTCTTATATTTCTCTAGATTCGCAAATTTCCTTAAAATCGCAATAGCGGCAAATATGCTGGCTGGGCGTCGCCGTAAAATCATAGGTCATTATTCCGTCTATTAGATTTGTTATCTTTTTTTTTATTTTATCCAGCTCGTTGGAATCACCCAAAAATATTACCGCCTGATTATTATCCAAATAATAATACGCCAGCCTTGCCACCTCCCAGCCAAAAACTTCGACCGCCGCCATTTGATAAATTAAAAGCTGATCTTTGTCCACTTTTTCTTCGCTTTTAGCCTCACCGGTTTTGTAGTCCACAATCGCCACCCTGCCATCGGCTAATTTATCCACTCTGTCTATCACGCCCCGAATCGTATATTCCCCAACTTTTAGATTAAAGCCCTTTTCCAGCTCCATAACATCGGGCGGTTCATTTCTTATTACTTCATAAAATTTCTTCAGGGATTTTTCGCCCCGCGCCCGGTATTCCTCTTGGCGCCATTTTGTCTCATACCAATCGTCAATCCACGACTCCTTGTAAATTTTCAGCAATTCCTCCCAATGAAAAAAATTTCTGCAAAGTAATGTGCATTGTTTTACCGTAGCTGAAAACCGCGTTGCCTCTTGTCGGCACTTTTAAAATAAAATTTAAATAATACTGATACGGACAGGTTTCAAAAGCCTTGAGCTGCGAGTAAGAAAAAAATTTGGGTAATCCGTCCCCCAATTTTCCGTGACCATTTTTCCCGTTCGGTGAGGGGGGATAATCCGTAATCCCTGCCTCGCCCTGCCTACCCTGCCTACCGGCAGGCAGGCGGGCGGGCAGGCGGGCAGGCAGGCATAATCCGTAATTTTTTTTATTATCCTCTGATGTTTTTGCGTTTTCCGTGCTTTCTGTGTTTCTGTGCTTTTGTGTTTTCTGTGCTTTTGTGTTTTCTGTGCTTTTTGTGATTTTAATTTCATAAATAAATCTTGATGGCTTCTTTTTGGTTTTGCCCCCGTAATTTTCCGCATTGGCCAAATACAAGCCTCTTTTGGCCCTGGTCATCGCCACATAAAACAGTCTTCTTTCTTCCTGCAGATGAATGTCGCCCGCGGGAATAATTTCTTTTACCAGTTCATCCGGTATCTCAATCGGATCTTTGCGCTCCAAAGACGGGAATCTCTTGTCCGCCAAATTCACCACGAAAACATATTTAAACTCCAAACCCTTGGCCGTGTGCACCGTCATAATCTTGACCGCTTCCGGCCCTTCTTCCAAATCCTTGGACAGATCGCCCTGCTCGCCGGATTCCATTTCCCAATCTACCAATTGGATAAAAGAGCTGATTGAATCGTCGTTCGTCCGCCGCGCGAATTCTTCCATTCTTTTTAATAAACTATTCAAATAACCAAAAGCCTTATGGTCGTTCTTTTTTAATAAATAGTCGCTGTAGCCAAAATCTTCCATAAATTTCAGAATCACCTCCTTGACGCTTTTCTCTTTAGCCAAACTGGCATGTTTTTCCAAAAACGACAAAATTTTAGCCGCTTTTCTTTTAGTTTCGTCTTCTATTTTATTTAAAATGTTAATCTGTTTTAATGTCTCAAAAATAGAATAGGCCTTGCGATCGGCAAACCGGCTGATTTCCATCAGGTCTTCCACTCTGATTTTTATCATGGGCAGATTTAAAATCCGCCACATGGCCATTGACTCATGGTAATTATCCAAAAGTTTCAGATACGCCAGAATGTCCCTGACCACCTCTTTACCGTAAAGCCCCTTGGAAGCGACAAAATTAAAAGGCGCTTCGGCCTCGGACAGCCCGGCGATAAAAGCTTCAGCCTGATTGTTGGCCCTGACCAGAATCGCAAAATCATTCCAGCTCAATTCCAGATCGTTGTTTTTTAAATCAATTATTTTATTAACTACCCATTCTACTTCCCCACTCTCATCCTTGGCCTGATAATATTCTATCTCTCCCTCACCTTCTATTTGCGCATCCAATTTTTTCGTCAATTCATTACTTTTGCCTTTTGCCTTTTGCCTTTTTAATTTTATCTCCAATCTTTCCGGATTATTCAGCTGGATAAAGCCGTAGGCCAAATCCAAAATGTTCTGGCTGGAGCGGTAATTTTTAGTCAAAAACACTTCAGCCGCCTCTGGATAATTTTCTTTAAAATGCAAAATATTACTCATTGACGCGCCCCTGAAAGCGTAGATTGACTGGTCGTCGTCGCCCACCACCGTCAAATTTTTTTTCTCTCCGGCCAAAAGTTTGACCAGTTCGTACTGGCTGAAATTGGTATCCTGAAATTCATCCACTAAAATATATTTGAATTGCTCTTGATATTTTTTTAAAATCTTCAGCCGCGTCCGAAACAGTTTCAAAGTATAATTTATCAGATCGCCAAAGTCCAAAGTATTATTATCCAAAAGCAACTGCTGGTAAATATGATAAGCATTCGCCACTTCTTCCAGCCGTTTTATTTCGCTCTCGTCTTTCCTTTCCTCCTTTTGCCCATTATCTTTTTCTGTCCCTTCCTTCGCGTCTTTTGCCTTTTGCCTTTTGCCTTTTGCCTTTCCCCCGCTCGCTTCCATTCCATCTAAATTCACCCTCAAATTTTCAGTATATTTTAGATAGTCTTCCGGCCAGATCTCCTCATCTTTGCACCGAGAAAAATGTTTTACCAGCGCGTGGATAAACTTTGTCGGGTTGCCCAGCGGCCGATAATAATCAAGATTGAATTTTTCCAAGTTGGCACGCACCAGTAGCCACTGCTCGGTCTGGGTTAATAATCTAAAATCATTCGGCACGCCAATGTCCAAAGCGTGAGTATGTAAAATCCGCTCGCTAAAAGCATGAAAAGTCATCACCCATAAATCCGTATAACCATAAGGTAATGCTTTATCCACCCGCTCTTCCATCTCACCGGCGGCTTTATCCGTAAAAGTCAGGGCCAGAATTTCCTCCGGCTTGGCCAGCTCTTCCTCAATCAGCCAGGCAATTCTTTCAGTTATCACGGTTGTTTTGCCCGTCCCAGCGCCGGCCACGATTAAAAGCGGGCCGTCTTGATGGGTAACGGCCTGTTTTTGCTCCTTGTTTAATCGTCCCAAATTGGCTATTTTTTGTTCATTTTTTATCATAAAACAAACCTTGTTTTTACCTTTTCATTGTATCACATAAATGGTCATTTCAAAATTCTAATTATCCTAAAGGCGGCAATGATAATGCCGCCCTAAATCAATTCTTTTTCCCCTCCGGCAGAGTCTCCCGATAGAGGACTCTGCCGCCAGCCAATACAAATCAAATCAACATCAACTCAAAACCCCGCCCCGAGAAAATCTCGGAGCGGGGTTTATGCCATTCAGTGTTTTTCGCCCTTCGGGCGATCCGCCTTCCGCTTACGGGAATAATCTAGTTGGAAAATTGGCGGACTGTATCTATCCAATCACCTCTCCGCAGCTGCACATTCTCAAAATCATTCCAAGTACTATGGTCAAAGCCGTGGCGAAAAGCGGCGCCAGCCACCAATAACTCCGGCTCTGGCGATTCATTTTAATGACCATAAAATAATATGCGCCAACCGTTAAAACATAAAATACGATTACTGCGGCCAGCACCCACCAATACCAGCTGTGGCAGATCAGATAAACGACCAAAACCGCCAAGGTGATCAGGATTGGTAAAATAGGGCCATATTTCAACTCTGCTTTTTTAATCAGCCAATGGTTGGCAACTAAAGCCAAATAATAACACATCAAAATCAAAGCTAGCGCCCACCAAGATGCCACGCTGCAAACTAAATAAAGCAAGAGAAACGCGATGATCAGCGCTAAAAACACCGGTAGCATCCAGCCGCTATGGCCTTTAATTATATAATATTCGCCGTTTTCATCTTGTTTCATTTCTTCTTTTGATTCAAAGAAATAATAAACAAGCAAAGCGCCGAGCTGCGTTAAAATTATCACGAACCACAGCCAGACAGTGCAATTAGCGCATTTGTCTTCGTCACTCGCCTCGCAAACCTGACAAATGTTTTCTGCTGGATTCATTACAACGGTTGTCGTAGCCGCCGGCGCCACAATCACCGATTGCTTCGGCTTGGCCGGTTCAACCGTTACTGGTTTTTCCGGCGTTATTTTTTCGCTTACTGTTTCTGTCCAATCAACTGCCTTACTCGCCCGATCAAAAACAACTGAAACCCCTGTCTTTGGCGTGCCGCTTGCTTTAGCCGCCACTATAAATTCAAAGGTCTTTTCCTGTCCCACGGCCAGCGCGCTTATTTGCCAAGTGGCTGTTTCCGTAATCGGGTTATAACTAGCGTAATCAGGCAGCGCGCTCACAAAACCGATTACTCCTGCCGGTATGTCAATTACCATCGTACCATTAACCAAAGGTGCGTCGCCGGTGTTTTTAATCGTTACCGATTCCTGATATTTATTACCCAAAAATTTTGTTTGCGCAAAGCTGTAAGTTAAATCCACGCTAAATTTGGGTTCGCCGCCACCGCCTTTGCTAACCGTGGTAGCCGCGGTGGCGGTGTCGGTTTTGACGCCACTGCGAATAATAACATTATTTACCAATTGTTCGCCGTTGCTTAAATCAGCGGCGTTGGTGGCAACGGTAATATTCAAACTGCCGTTGTCCCCGTTGTTTTTGTTGCCCAAGCTCCAGATAATTTCTCTGGTTGAAGTGGCGAAAGTGTAATTACCGGTTGCTGAAACAAAAATAACCTTAGCCGGCAAAGTGTCAGTGATAATCACATCGGGTGCGATTTCATTACCAGTCACATTCCAATTTAAACCGTAGGTGATGGTTTCACCTGCATTGATGCCAGTCGGTGCTGTTTTGGTAATGAAAACATTGTGATCCGCGCCGCCGCCACCGCCTTTAGTTATGGTCGTGGTCGTGCTGTCGCTCGCGCTTTTGGTGCCACTGGTGATCGCGGCATTGTTGATCACCTGATCACCGTTATTGGCGCTGCCAGAAGTGGCAACGATTACTTCCAAAGTACTGGAAGCCGTCGGTAAAATATCACCCAGCTGCCAGACAATCTGACGCGTGGTCGTATTGTAATTAAAGCTGCCGGCCGCTGAAACAAAAGTCACATTGCTGGGCAAGGTATCTGTTAAAACAACATTTTGCGCGGTCTTGTTGCCTAAAACAGACCAGGCTAAATTGAATTTTATATTCTCACCAGCCTGCACTTCCGCCGGAGCGCTCTTGTCAAGCGACAGGGCATAATCGTTCAATCCGACTATCGTCGTGGTTGCGCTTGCGCTTGCGGTTTTATTACCGCTTGCCATCATAACATTATTAACTAAAACATCACCGCTATTTAATGAATTGCTAATCTTTACCAATAGTTCAATAGTGCCAGTGGCATTGGGAGTAATGTCGCCCAAGCTAAAAACGACTGCGTTGCCGTTAAGGCTATAAGTGCCCGACACCTGTCCAACAACATTCAATAAATTAACCCCCTGCGGCAAAGTGTCGGTAATCGCCACGCTCGGTGCTATGGCTCCGCCGTTAACGCCCCATTCAATGGCGTAAGTTATCTCGTCTCCCGGATTGGCTTCTGCCGGCGCGGTTTTAACAATGGTCAGATTATAATCCTGAACTGCTACTGTGGCCTCGGCAGTATCTGTCTTATCGCCGCTTTTAATTGTGGCGTTGTTGACAATTTGGCTGCCGGTCGTTGGCAGACTGTTAATTTTGACAGTCACTTCCATTTGACCTTGTTGAGGCGGCTGTTGGTCACCCAAATTCCAGGTTAATATCTGGCCGTTCAGGGTATAGCCGAATGTGGCTGATACTAAACTGACCTCCACTGGCAAAGTGTCGCTGACCACTACATTTTGAGCCAGCATGTCGCCGGTGACTGACCAGTTTAGGGTATAAATAACTTCTTCCCCCGCTTGCGCCGTATTTTTGTTTGTATTTTTTTCAATATTCACATTATAAGAAAATGGTGCGACAACCGTAGTCTCTACGCTGTCTTCACTCGTCTGATTGCCGCTCGCGATCACGACTCTGTTGGCCAAAATCGTGTCGGCTTGATGACCATCGTTGACTAATGCCGTCAAATTAATTGTACCGCTTGCGTCTGGCGCAATATCGCCCAAATTCCAACTAACGAATCCGCAAGCGAAAGGCACGCCCGGACCCATACCTCCACCTCCACCATTTGGATTACCAATATCAGCCGAGACAAAATCCACCCCGCAAGGCAGATAATCAGTCACGACCACATCATCGGCAGTCATATTTCCGGTTATTGACCAATTTATTTGGTAGGTCATCTCTTGCCCGGCTATAACTGTCGCCGGCGCTGTTTTGTTTATGTTTAAATTAAAATAAGGAGTCGGCGACACATATACGGTCGTTTCCTCGGTCGTACAAACCTTGCCGCCGTTTTCCGCCCAAACGCACACTTGATTAGTTAAGACATCGCCGTTTTCCGCCTGATCGTCAACCGCCACCGTTATTTCCATAGAGTGCGGCCCGTCGGGAATAAGCTCTGTCCATTGCCACAAAGCGTCTGGCTGACCCAAATCATCCGGCATCGGGTCATATGGCAAATCATAGGAGTGATAATGCGGCTCTTCAGGCGTTGAAGACACGAATGTCGTCTGCTCGTCAAAATATTCCGCGAGCATAATACCGGTGCCTACGCAAATGCCGTCACCGATATTTTCATATTCAATAGTGTAAGTGATTTCTTCACTCGGCTGCACTGGGTTTTTATTGCCAGTTTTCTTAATCACTAAAACGCAATGAGCGTCCATTTCAGTAGACTTTGAAGCTGCTACTGAAGCCGTCTCATTGGAGTCTAAGGTGGCAGTGTTGACAATAAAATCAGTGTCATAGATATAACCGTCAACTTTAACCGCCAAGCTAACTGAACCTAAATCGCCAGCCGCATGATCGCCCAAATTCCAGCTGACGGTTTTGGTTGATGCGTTATAAACACCACCGTCGGTGGCTGAAACAAAAGTTGTCTTGGCTGGAATCGGATCAGTTAGAACCAAATCAGTTACCGCGTTATCGGCCACTGACCAATTTAATTGATAGGTGATTTCTTCACCCGGTTCGGCATAATCCGGACCAATTTTGGCTAAAGCAATCTTCGGGCTGTGGCCGCAATTAGGTTGATATAAAGTCAAGAACATAGAGGCGATGGAAACGCTCTCGTTATTTGTTTGAAAAGGACCATTCTTAAACTGTGGCTGGCTATCAGCTATCAGGGAATAGTGGTTTATGTAAATTTCATTAACTCCATCATCAAAATAATAAACTCCGGCTTCGTCGTCAGAATAAACCGGGTCGGCATTACCCTTGTCCCAGTCTTCTACCACATAATAGTCTCCGGCATTGCCGCTTTTCGGTTTCTGCCATTGACCATCGGAATTTTTTATCGTCAAATAATAACTTTCATTAAATTGGGTATTGCCGCTGTCAAAACTGCTCAAAGTTTGCGGACGATAATACCCGGGAGTTTGAACCTCAACGGTCCCTATTTGTCTAGTCGGCCCGCATCCCCAGTCCGGGTGCAGGATTATTCTGTCTTTATTGCACACTTCCAAATCAGCTCCGAGCATGTTCACGCTGATTGTGTCAGCGGCTAAAACAGGGCCAACGATTGACAAAGATGTTAATATTGCCACCAAAACCAAGCCTGCATACTGCCATTTTTTAACCAGCCATCCTGTCATATTATTAGGCATATTGTTAAAAATTAATTTGAAAAACAAAAAAACGACCTGTTAAAAAACCGTTTCTTGTTATTTTTTGTCTTTGATTTTTATTTAAAAATACCGAAAAAGGGCTATTTTTATTTTTTGATAACATTTATTTTTTCCCTCCGTTTTTTTAGAAGTATTTGCTTGCGATTTAAGCTTAACGCGCAATTTTTTTTGTTTTAATTAAAATACCTTAACATAAACATAAAAAAATGTCAACTTTTAAATTTTTACTCATTATGCCACTTTCCTTATGTTATAACTATTGCCTAAAACAAAAATCTGCCCTTTTAAGCTAAAGGACAGCCTTTGAAGATAAAATATTAAATTTGTCCGCGCTCACCTTGACATCTTGACTATTCCCAGAATTTTATGTTTATTCCACTGTTATTCTCTAATATAAGGAATTGCTTTTTTCTACAATCAATCAGCCTCTTTTTACTGTCATCCTCGGGCTTGGCCGTGCGAACGGACAAGACCCGGGGATCCAGTTGCCGCTAGCTAACGGATTTATCTCTGGATTGCCCCTTCCATTGGTTCAATCGTCCTTCAATTGAACCAATCCCTAGTTCCTTGCCTTCTTGTTTTTCCCCACCACCCCCTACCCCCTCCTCAAAGAGGAGGGGAAAAATACCGTGCTATTTCTCGGTTTCTTAATCTCTCCTGATTTCTAATTCCTCATTCCTAATTTCTGGTTTCCCTTTATTTCTTAATTTCTCAATTTCTTTATTTCTATTTATTTCTTGTTTTATTGATTTCTTTTGTTCCCCTTGTTCCTTGTTGATTGTATTTTGTGTTTTCTGTGTTTGTTGCGCCCTACAGCTCTTGCGCCTTTACCACTGCCAAAACCAAACCCTTCTGCAATATCACCCTGTCCCTTCTCTCTAATTTGTTTTCCAAAAACAGTTTTGCCAAAGCATCTTCAATCTTATCTTGTACCACCCGGCGAAGGGGTCGCGCTCCCATAGTGGGATCATAACCAAGTCTGGCCAACTCCAAAACTGCCACTTCTTCAAAACCAAATTCAATGCCTTTTTCTTCCAGCCGCTCCGCCAGCTGGCGCAAAAATATTCTGGCGATCTCCGCCACATCTTCCATGTTCAACGGCGCGAAAACAACAATACCGTCAAAACGATTCAGTAATTCTGGCCGGAAATACTTTTTAAGATGATCGCTTAAAAGTGTTTCCCGGATTACCGCCATGCCTTTGCCCAGCTTTAAGCTTTCTTGGATAAACTCCGTACCGGCGTTGGATGTTCCAATAATAATCGCGTTGGTAAAATCAATGGTCTTGCCGGTCGCGTCCGTCAGCCGCCCGTCGTCAAACACTTGTAAAAATAAATTCAAAATATCCGAACTGGCTTTTTCCAACTCGTCTAATAAAATCAAAGTAAATGGATTCTTTCTCACTTTTTCCGTCAAAAAACCGCCCTTGCCAGTTTGCGCATCACCAATCAATTTCGCCAAAGCATCGCTCGCCTGATATTCTGACATATCCAATCTGACCATATCTTTTTCCGAATTAAAATATGCCGCGGCCAAAGTCTTGGCCACTTCAGTTTTACCCACGCCGGTTGAACCTAAAAACAAAAAGGCAGCGATTGGCCGGCTCTTGCCGCGCAGTTCCGTCCTGGCCCTCCTGATCGCGCTCGCCACCATTGAGATTGCCTCGTTTTGCCCTACCACCCTTTCATGCATCACCTGCTCCAAATTCAAAAGTTTTTTACTTTCATCCGCCGTGATCTTGGTCACCGGAATATTGGTCAAATCAGCCACCGCTTCGGCCACATCCTCTGCTTTTACCACAGTCTTTTCTCCATTCTTATTTTTTACCGAAATAGCCACTTGCTCTAAAAGTTTGACTGCTTTCTCCGGCAAATAAGTATCGCGCAAATATTGTCCGGCCATCCGAACCGTCGTCTCAATCGCCTGATAAGAAAAATAAATTTTATGTTCTGCCTCAAATTGCAAAGCCTTGGCTTCAAGCACCCTGATCGCCTCATCTTGGTCAGCCTCGTTTATCAGCACCTTTTGTAAAACTTTTGATAAATTAGTTTTTTCAATTTTTTCCTTGCTCATCTCCGGCGTAGTTGTGGCTATCACCAAAAAATTATGCGCCTGCGCCTGTTCCGCTAAAACCTCGGCCAGATCCATTGACTCGCCGCCAGTCGTCGCTACGCCCACCAGATGCTGAATATCTTCAATCACAAGCACAATATTTCTCGCCCGCGCGATTTCGCGCATTATCGCCACCATCTTCTCCTCCATTGCGCCAAACTGTCCGGCGCCGGCGATTAGACCGGAAACGGACAAGGAAACCAAGCGCTTGTCTTGTAAAATCTGCGGCACTTCCTCCTTGACCATCAACTCGGCGATGCCTTCCAAAATACTGCCCTTGCCCACTCCAGGATAACCCACCAAAAGCGCGCCGATCTTATCTACTTCCAAAATCCTGAAGATCTCGGCGATTTCTTTTTCTCTGCCAATGCACGGCGCGTAAGCCCCGGCTCTGGCCCAGAGCGTCATGTCCCGGGAAATATTATCCAAACGCGGAGTGGCCACCGCCGTATAAGCCCGGTTCATCGCGCTTTTTGGTTTTAATCTTGAAAGATAACGAAATTTATGCCAGCGCAAGATCAAATAGCTCTGTAAATCCACCCAAGCCGAAGCGTGTTCAATCTCTCTGTCGGTAATAACCAAGTCATACAAAATTTCCCTGACCAAACCAACTTGCCTAGTTAAAGCTATTAAAATATCCGTCGCGTTGACTTTCTTCTTATTTTTTTCGTAGGCTATTAAATACGCCTCAAGCAGCGCCTGCTTTACTTCAAAAGACACCGTCGTTCTTTTCCCGCTTTCCGCTATCATCTGCAAACCGTGTTTTACCTTTTCTATTAATCTTTGATGATCAACGGACAGCCGCGCCAAGACAAGGTTGGCCTGCGTATTGGAAAGAAAACTAATCAACAAATGCAAGCCATGCAAAGAGCCGTGCTTTAATTTATCGGCCAAAAGCCACGCCTCTTCAACCGCTTGCTTGCTCCGCTGATCAAAACTGTTAAAAATTTCTCTCTTTTTATATTTTTTAATAAAGTTCCAGCCAAAAGATCCGCCCGTTGCCGTGTCTGAATTCCTGCGCCAAAAAGACCTGGGTTTTAAAGTTGAACGGGGTTTTGATTCTCTGTTTATTCTGTAGACTAAATAGAAATCCGTCAAAAGCGACACCCAAAAAATAAAAGTATACTCGTTGCGCAGATAAACAACAGGAAACCAATTAGCCCCATGTTGCGTCAAGCTAAAAATAACATAAAAAATAAACCCCAAACCAGCCACTCCAAAAAGCAAAAACAAGGTATTGATTAAAGACCTGGTTCGCCTGGCATATCTTTCGCTGTTAATGCTAAAACTGTTCAATTTATGATCAAAACAAAAAACTTCGCCGTTCAAAAATAGCGCCACGCCAACTCCGCCGCAATTGCGGCAAGCATTGCCAGCCACCTCACCCAGCCCCTGGCACTCCGGGCAAGTGTAAATTGGTTTACTCTGTTTTTCTTCTGCCATAATTAACTTGAGTAAATTAAGCGAGTTAAGCAAGTTAAGTGGATTGATGTCGGTTCAGATCTTGATGTTGGTTCAGGTCTCCGACCTGAACCTAAATATTTTATTGATGCTACTCACGATTTTAACACCAGTTGGCTACCAAGAATAAAAAGCCTTTCTACCGTTCCCAAATTCCTCGATTTAAATAATTTCTGATTCTGGATGCTCGGGTTACCCGCCCGCCATCAGCTGCGCTTCTCGCCCGCTATTGCCTGAGCAAAGCGATGGCGAGCGGGCAGACGCTAGCGGGCGGGAGCCCGAGCATGACAGTAAAAATTTTCCCGATATCTACTTTTTTGACTTAAAACAACACCTTCAAATGCTCCCTTATTACCCAAATCACGGCAATCGGCGCCAAAAGCCACACCATAAGCAGCGCCAAAATTATCGCCATCCACAAAGCCAGCCAGGCCATTTTCCAAAGCAAAACCACGATGCGCATCACCAAGCTGATTGCCCGGCCAAAAATGCTCCGTTCATCATACATGGGCGTGAATAAATTTTTGAGCCAAATGCCCAAAGCCAAAGCCAGCCAGGCTTCACGGATTTGCCGACCGCAAAAAAACACCGCGTTTTTAACGCCCACCGTATACCACCACACCGGCCAATAAAAGTTTTAGAACAAATTTTCTCATTGCTCCACGATAATTACCGCACCGCCCTCCAAATTCTTTGAAACACACCCCTGGGAATGTCATCCATGATGACATTCCATGCCTCCACATAAGCACATCCACCCACTACCCCAAAGAGGATAATGATGACGGATTTTTCTGTCTCCGTCGGTAAAAACAGAGACAACCGTCCCGCAACAAAGTTGGCGCAAAAAAAATACGCCAACCCTGCCAACGTAACCAATATTGTCGCAAAAACAATATTGGCTACCATTTTTTTGTTTGACATAGAGTATCTCCTTTCTCTTTTTTATTGATATCTTTGTTTGCCCTCATCTAACCACATTCCCCCCACTTTTGTCAAATTTTTTGCCAAAACCAAAAACCGCCCCCGACTTTTCGGAACGGTTTTGAATCCTCTCTCTTCCCCCCTCTCCTGGCTAGGAGAGGGTTAGGGGTGAGGGCATTCAGGATTTTATTCGGGAATAATTCGTGTAATTCGCAATGGATTCGGGAGAATTTCCTGTATAAATTAGAGCAGAACTATATGCCAAACACGATCATCTGCTTCACCTCTATCTTCTCGCCTAACTTGGCCGTAGCCTCGTCAATCAAATCCTTAACCTTTTTTTTATCATCCTTGATGTACGGCTGGTCCAAAAGACACACGACTTCAAAAAACTTATCCAGCTTGCCTTCAGCTATTTTTTCCCACATCGCTTCCGGCTTGCCTTCTTGCTTTAATTGTTCTCTGCAAATTTCTTTTTCCTTCTCCACCACATCTACTGGCACATCATCTCTCACAACATATTCCGGCTTCATAGCCGCCACCTGCATGGCAATCTCTTTGGCCAAAGCTTTGAACTCCGTGTTTTTGGCCACGAAATCGGTCTCACAAGCCAAAAGCACCATTGAGCCGATTTTACCGCCGGCATGAATGTAGGCTTCAACAATACCATCTTTGGCTGTCCTTTCAGCCTGTTTTTTAGCCGCGATTTTTCGGCCTTTCTTGCGCAATATTTCCAAAGCCTGATTTTCATCACCGTTAGCCTCTTCCAACGCCTGCTTAATATCCATTATCCCGGCGCCGGTTTGAGTTCTCATTTTTTGAACTAATTCCAAATTTGCCATAAATTTCTAAAAAATTTCTAATTGATTTTCGTATTTTTCGCCCCACAGTCTACCTGTCCGCCTCAGGCGGAACCCACCCTTCCGCTTGCGGGATAATCCACTTGGGAAAATTGGCAGATTGTGTTTTCTATGTTTTCTGTGTTTTCGTGCTTTATGTGCTTTATGTGCTTTAGTGTTTCTGTGTTTTTTGTGTTTTCTGTGCTTTAGTGTTTTCTGTGTTTCTATTCCGTTTTTTCCAACGGCTTGACCGGATTTACCGCCGCCGCTCTTTTGACCGCTTCCGCCTGGCCTTCGCGCACCGCTTCAGCCACGAGCCTGGTAATCAACTCTATTGACTTGACCGCGTCATCATTGGCGTAAATCGGCGTGTTCACCTCGTCCGGGTCAGTATTGGTATCCACTATGCCCACGGTTTTGATCTTTTTCACCTGGGCTTCCTTAGTCGCGTTTTTCTCTTCTTTAACGCCCACGATATAAATCAAATCCGGCACTTTTTTCATCTGCCTAATACCGCCGATCATTTTTAATAATCTTTCTCTTTCTTCGCCAAAAAGCGCTCTTTCTTTTTTGGTGTATTTCTTTTCATAATCGCTTTCCACGGCCGCCTCTTCCAGCTTGTCTAATTTCTTTATCAACTTGCATATTTCCTGAAAATTAGTAATTGTCCCGCCAATCCAGCGCTCTGCCACATAAGGCATACCGACCTCGGTCGCGTATTTCAAGACGATTTTTCTGGCCTGTTTTTTAGTACCCAAAAACAAAACTACTCCGCCCTTGGCCACGACCGCACTGACCATCTCCAAGGCTTTGACCAGACTTGCCATAGTTTTATCCAAATCAAAAATGTGAATGCCGTTTTTCACGCCAAAAATAAAAGGGCGCATCTTCGGATCCCATTTTTGGGTTTTATGCCCAAAATGCAAACCGGCGCGCAGCAGCTCTTTGGCGTCTGGTATCTTTACCATATTTATTTTCCTTTTATCCTCTACTCCTTTACCCCGTCTTCTGTAAAAAACGGGGCAGGAAAATTTTTGTCGGAGTATGAGAATTTAGTTGTTTAAATCCTATTTCAGAATAACAAACGCCGTCCGATTTGTCAAATCCGTTCGTTCGTGTTAAAATTTAATGAATTACCCCCGTTGCAAGCGGACGGGGTATTAAAAAGGGTTAATAAACTAAACGATCTTTATGAAAAAAGACATCCATCCGAAGTACAACAAAAATTGCCAGGTTAAATGCGCCTGCGGCAATAACTTCATCACCGGTTCCACTAAAGACGAAATTTATGTGGAAATCTGCAGCGCTTGCCACCCTTTCTATACTGGCAAGCAAAAACTGGTTGACACTGCCCGCCGCGTGGAGAAATATCAAGCCAAAACCGCCAAAGCAAAAGACATCGCAGCGGAAAAACCAACGGGTAAGAAAAAAATCAGACGCGCCGTCAAGAAAGCAGCCAAAGCCGCCGCTTAGCTCTTTTTTATCTTTTAAAATCCTGCTATTATTATATTGGTAAGGCGGGATTTTTGATTATCACTGCCAAATCTACTCTTAATCTTAGAACTTTTACATTTGTCCCTCTGCCATCCTCGGACTCTTTTTACTGTCAGCCCTACCGGCGGCAGGCAGGTTTTGCTTTCTTGTTTTCTTGTTTTCTTGTTTTCTTGTTTAGCCGCGTAGCGGCGTATGCTTTCTTGTTTTATGGATTATTCTCAAAAAATCGCCGAACTTAAAATCAAGCATGAAAAACTTCAGGCTGACTTGCAAAGTCCTGCCATTTTAAACGATTCCAAAAAATTAGGCGAAGCCAATAAAGAATTTTATGAAATCGGTGGAATTTTGGACAAGCTCTCAAAATTGGAGGAGCTCCAAAAAAACATCGGCGAAAACGAACTTATCATTGCCAATGAAGAAGCCGGCGACCTTGTTTCTTTGGCTATGGCTGACAATCAAAATCTTTTGGAAAATAAAAACCAACTGGAACAGGAAATAACAGAATATTTTCAGCCCAAAAATCCTTTGGATAAAAAAAACGCCATTATGGAAATTCGTGCCGGCACCGGTGGCGATGAATCGTCCCTTTTTGCCGCCGAACTTTTTAGAACATATTCCCGCTTCGCTGAAAAAATGGGCTGGAAAGTAAAGATAGACGACGCCAACCGCACCGGTTTGGGCGGTTTTAAAGAAATAATTTTTGAGGTCAACGGCGCCGGCAGTTATGGTTGGCTAAAATACGAAAGCGGCACTCATCGCGTGCAACGAGTGCCGGAAACGGAAAAAGTTGGCCGCGTGCACACCTCGGCCGTCACCGTGGCGGTACTGCCGGAGGCGGATGACGCTGAAGTGGTGATCAAACCAGAGGATCTGCGCATTGACACTTTCTGCGCCGGCGGTCACGGCGGCCAGTCGGTCAACACTACCTATTCCGCCGTCAGAATTACGCACCTGCCGACTAACACCGTGGTTACCTGCCAGGACGAAAGATCGCAACTGCAAAACCGTGAAAAAGCCATGCGCGTTTTAAAATCGCGCATTTTGGCCGCGGCCGAAGAAGAATGTCACAAAAAAATATCCGCCGAGCGCAAATCGCAAATCGGCACTGGCGACCGAAATGAAAAAATCCGCACTTACAATTTCCCCCAGGATCGCATCACCGACCATCGCGTCAAACAAAACTGGCACAATATCGCCGTGATTATGGATGGAGGAATCAAAGAAATAATTGAGGAATTAAAAAAGATGGATGAGTAATCAGCAACGAGTAATAAGTAACATATAATGTGCGATTGGTAAAATAAGCGCCCCACTTATGATTATTAAACAAGCCCTTATTTTTGGCACGGAAAAATTTAAAAAAAACAAAATCAATTCCGCTCTCTTAGATGCGGAAATTTTGTTGTCTTGCGCGCTTGGCAAACCAAAAGAATTCATTTATGCGCATCCTGAATACCAAATTTCCAAGACACAAGACGCGAAATATAAAAAACACCTTTTACGACGGCTTAAGGGCGAACCAACCGCATATATTCTGGGCCATAAAGAATTTTACGGCCTGAATTTTTTAGTTAATAACAATGTCCTCATCCCCCGCCCCGAAACGGAACTATTGGTTGAGGAGGTTTTAAAGTATATTAAAAATTCAAAATTAAAAATTAAAAATTCCACGCTAGCGGATATCGGCACCGGCTCCGGCTGTATCCCGATTGCGATCGCCAAAAATTTGTATAATGTAGAATGTATTAAGTATTATGGGATTGATAATTCAATCAAAGCGCTGGTAGTCGCTCGCAAGAATGCCAAATTACATGGAGTTGTTAAGAAAATAAAATTTACCAAAAGCGATTTACTAAAAAACATATCCCATAATACATTATACTTTATACATAATACATGTCTCGTCCTCACCGCCAACCTCCCCTATCTGCCAGCCAAAATTTATCGCCAAAATTATCAGCATTTAAAATATGAACCAAAAAATTCTCTGCTTGCCGGCCAAGACGGCTTAAAATATTATCGCCAATTATTTAAACAACTCCAACCAATGGTCAATTGTCAATGGTCAATTGTCAGTTGTTTTCTTGAAATTGATCCATCCCAAACCATTGCGCTTAAAAAACTGATTAAAAAATATCTACCCGCGGCTAACATTACCGTAAAAAAAGATTTGGCTGGACTAAACCGTCTAGCCATTGTAAAATTATCTCAAAATCACAAATCTCATTCTAACTCATTCTGAAAGGAGGTGAGAAAAATGAATGAGAAAATTCTTCGCCCAGGCCGCTTCCGACGGAAATGTCTAATGGAACTAATCCTCCATTACAAACCGCCACATAAGCGAAAAAAAATCCCAACTGTTTACAGTTGGGACGAACTGGCCGCGTTGACGGCCAAAAACAACCCCCCTCCAAAAGCAATTTTTATTTTGGAAGGGAAAAAACTGGAAATAGCATTTAACCGAAGAGGCGAGAAATGGATTTTCTCCGTTATGGGCGCTGCTACCTCCTGAAACCAAAAAATCTTCCCACTTGCCAAATATGCATCTTGCGGAAGGTTTTTTAATTTCCCGTGAATTATGAAAGTCTATTTTGTCATTGCGAGGAGCCCCGATGGCCATCGGGGCGACGAAGCAATCTCGTCTTTGTTTTAATTAAACGCGGGATTGCTTCGCTCGCCAATAGTAATTGGCTCGCTCGCCTGCCTGCGGTAGGCAGGCAATGACATTTCGTAATTCAAAAAAACTTAACTAAATAATCTGTTTAGATCTATCCCAATCATGCTCTCCGGCTTTTCAAGCCCAAGCATGGCCAAAATGGTTGGCGCCACATCCACCAAAGCGCCCCTTATTTTTAATGTATAAAGTTCACCGTTGTCTCTAGCCGGAAATTTATTTTTATATTCTTCTTTCGCTAAAATCAAAGGCACTGGAAAATTGCTGTGCTCCTTGTCTATTTCTTTAGTTTCCAAATTGATAATTTCCTCCACATTACCGTGATCCGCCGTAATCACCGCTTGCCCGCCCAGCCGAATTATTTCCTCCACTATTTCAGCCAGACATCTGTCCACCGCTTCCACCGCCGCTTTACTCGCCTCCAAATTGCCCGTATGCCCCACCATGTCAGGACTCGCAAAATTAACCGCCAGAAAATCAAACTTGCCGCTCTTGAGCGCCTCAATCAATTTATCCTTGATCAAAAAACTTGACATCTCGGGTTTTAAGTCATAGCTTGCGACATTCGGAGACGGCAATAAAATTCTTTCCTCGCCCAAAAACGGCTCTTCTCTTAGTCCGTTCAAAAAGAAAGTCACATGAGCGTATTTTTCCGTTTCCGCCAGATGCAGCTGCTTGCCGCCGTTCTCGCTGATAATTCTGGCAAGCGGCCAGGCAATCTCCGGTTTCGGGAACGCCACTTCCATTGGCAAACCCTTTTCATATTCTGAAAATCCTACGAACAGCAGGTTGTCAAACTTTTTGCCTCGCTTGAACCCGCTAAAATCATCCAAAACGAAAGTCTGGGTCAACTGCCGCGCTCTATCCGCTCTGAAATTAAAAAATATCACGGCATCATTGTCCCCTATCGCCGCCACCGGCTGGCCGTCTCCGTCAACGATCATCGTTGGCTCAAATTCCTCATCAAAAATATTTTTGGCATAAGACATTCTAACCGCTGCCAGCGAATCCGTGGCCTTAACATTGCTCGCCCCGGTAACCACAGCAAAAGATTTCTGAATTCTATCCCAATTTTTATTCCTGTCCATGCCATAATACCGGCCGCTAAGGCTCGCCACCCGCGCGCAATTCATTTTATTGATCACCTCCAAAAGCTCTTCCAAAAATATTAGTCCGCTGTTCCTAGCCGTATCGCGGCCGTCCAAAAACAAATGCAAATATGTTTTTGTGTGTAAGTTGTTTTTGGCCGCCAAATCCAAAAGCGCCAAAAGATGGCTCTGATGCGCGTGCACCCCGCCGTCGCCCAGCAGGCCAATCAAATGCAAATTGGAATGATTATTTTTGACATGATTGACCGCTTTCAAAAAAGCCGTGTTTTCAAAAAAACTGCCAATGGCAATTTCTCTGTTTATTTTTTCCAGGCTTTGCAAAAAAATCTGGCCGGCACCTATGGTCAGGTGGCCCACTTCTGAATTGCCCATCTTGCCCCACGGCAAACCCACTGCCTCGCCCGAAGCTTGCAGCAAAGTTGAGGGATAATTTTTCAAAAGATAATCCCAATATTTCAGATTGGCGCTGGTGACCGCGTTGCCCACGGTTGGCGGCGCTACGCCCCAGCCATCCAAAATCAAGAGGACCACTGGCTTAGAATTCATATGGCTGTGGTTTTTCACCCTTTAAAACTTTCTCTATCTCCTGCCTGATTATCTGGTCATACTCTTCCACCGAACGCAAAAACTGCGCTCTTTTTGCCGAATCGCGTTCGGCCTCGGCTCCGATCACATTTTGATTGCGCTTGTAGACTACATGAGTGATGACCAAAAGAATCTTTTCCTTTCGGCTTTCATCAATCTTTAGGCCTTCAAGATATTGGTCAATTGTCTTTTGACTTGGCAAAGACATAAGGTAAATTGATAAATTTCTACTCTTTGATATTTTAAGTATAATACTTTATTTTGAACCGGACAAATCGCCCGCCAAAATTCCTAATTCCTCTCTCTTCGAGAGATCCCTCGCAGAGGGATAATTCCTAATTTTTAACTTTAGCATTAAGCATTTTATTAGAAATTATAATTTAGAAATTAGAAATCATATTATGCTTCTCCCGCACCACTTTTTTCCAATGCGCATAGTTATCTTTGGTTTTCAATCTCAACCATGGCAATTGGTAGGCAAACTTTGGCAGCCATTTGCTCATAGTCCCGCGCCTGATATTCGCTCTTAATAAAACTTCTGGTATCCACCTGCCTTTTCCGCCGCGTTCCACAATTGAGAGCCAAAAATCCCAGTCCTGAAATTTTTCCAGACTTTCATCCCACTTGACTACCTTATCCCGCCTGACCATTGAACAGGTGTTAATATAATTCATCTGCTTTAACTTATCCGCGTCAAACTCCCAAAAATGAAATTTCTTCCAGCCAAACTTAAAATCACTGTAAACAAAATCCATATCTGAATTTTCATCCAGCACTTTTTTCATTTTAACAAGGCACTCCTGCCGCAGCTCCATATCCGCGTCGCAAAATAAAACGAATTCGCCTCTTGATTGTTGAAACCCAAAATTCCTGGCCCGCGGCGCCCCGGCGTGTTGAATACGAAAAAATTTAATATCCAATTTTGAAATTTGGAATTTGGAATTTGGAATTTCCGAACCGACAGGTTCGGCTGATCCGTCATCCACCACAATCACCTCAAAATCCTTAAAAGTCTGTTGCGCCAAACTTTCCAGGCATTTTTTCAATTCTTTAGACGTGTTATAAACCGGAATAATGACTGAAATCATAATACTTAAATTCTACCAATTTTCCGGCAAAATGTATATCCAGTGCTAACTTTTAACAAACATTTAGCCGCCGGGCAATAAAAAAACGGCGACCACCTCCATGATCAAACCGTTTGTTAATAAAAATTTCTCCCCCGTTACTTTTAATCCCCTATAATGAAATTGGTATTGCACTTTTGACAATACCATAATTCAGCAGAATCAATTATCCCTCTTTTTTTAAATGTCCGTGTTCCACAATTCGGACATTTTTTTCTCCTACTAAAAATGATGGCAGCGACAAGAATAATAATCGCTACCGCAATAAATAAACATAAACATAGTCCTCTCATCTCTCGTTCCTCCTGTTATTAAGGTCTTCCTAATGCCGCCCATAATAGCACGGCCATCAGGAAAATTATCACCCCCCAGGTGAAAATCTTACACAACCACTGAAAAAAACCTGCGCCGGAATCTGGAGAAGGCGAGCTTGCAACGCGCTTTGATTTTCCCGCAATCTGATCAACTTGGGATTGCGTTACCCCATAATTTTCCCCTTCATTAAAAGTTCCATAGATAATCCCTGTCCCCTTATTAATGCTCGACATTCCGTTCAAATGATGCGGAATACCCTCACGCTGGAATACAGCGTATTTATTGTCCTCATGGACAATATTAAAACCTTTTGGTATCCTTCCCTCTTGTTGCAACCTCTCTAAATCTTTCCATTTACAATAAATCATCATTAGACGCTTCTCTTCCCCCGAGGCCGTCTTAAAACTTCTAGGATCCCCGCTGTTGTCAAACGTCACCGTTTGAATGGTGTGGACCCCTGCTTTGTTCCGCAAAGTTTTGACCAACGGCGCTGCATTCCTATTCACTTCTTGCACAGGTGAGTTCGGAAAGCGCATGTTACCAGTGAGTGTCCTCTCCCCATCGCCCCCGCCCCCGCTTTTGCTAATCAGCCAAAGGAGGGCGAGGAAAATAATTATTATTATAAGAACTATTTCCACAGCCCTCCTCCTTTCAATTTTATGAACATGCTCCAATGCTCCAGTTCAGCGCAACCGCATTAAAGCAAATAATCCC
>LCCW01000013.1:0-2129 GCA_000998185.1 Candidatus Kuenenbacteria bacterium GW2011_GWA2_42_15
GGGCTGTTTTTATTTTGTCCGAATTCTGCTAACATAATCTTATGATAGTAACGCTCAAACATAAAATAGAAAACATTACCGCGGTCGGCAAAAGAATCGCACCCGCTCTTAAAAAACTGGGGATCGTAACTGCGGAAGATTTATTGAATTACTGGCCGTTTCGCTATGAAGACTGGAGCCGGGTAAAAAATATCGCCGAGGTGGAAGCGGGCACAAACGCGACTGTCAAAGGACAGATTGAGCTGGTTCAAAACAAGCGCTCGCAGTGGAAAAAACGGCTGGTCACCGAAGCGATCATTTCAGATGAAACCGGCAGCATCAAGGCAATCTGGTTTCATCAGCCGTACTTGGTCAGAAATCTTCATCCGGGCGAGCATATTTTTTTGTCCGGCAAAGCAGAAGATAAAAACGGAGAGTTGCAATTTGTCCATCCAAATTACGAAAAAATCACCCGCTATAAAAAAGAAACCACGCATACGGCCAGGATAGTGCCAATTTATTCTTTGACAAAAAACCTTACGGAAAAACAACTGCGCTATGTGATGAGCCAAATTATCGGGCTCGCGCAATATATCAAGGATTGGCTGCCGGCGGAGATAATTAAAAAAAATAATCTGGCGCCCCTGTCCGCGGCCGTCAGACAGATTCATTTTCCGGACAACCAGCAGGCGTTAAATACGGCTCTGGAAAGAATCAAGTTTGACGAACTTTTCATGGTGCAGACCAGAGCGCAGATGGCCAAGCAATTGCTCGCTCAAAGCCGGGCCAAGGCGATTGAATTCAAAGAAAAAGAAACAAAAAAATTCGTGGACTCGCTCCCCTTTTTTCTGACCAAAGCGCAAAAAATAAGCGGCTGGGAAATCATTAGGGATCTGGGCAAAGACCGGCCGATGAACAGACTGTTGGAAGGCGATGTTGGTTCGGGCAAAACAATCGTGGCGTGTCTGGCGATTTTGAATACCGCCTTGAACGGTTTTCAGACAGCATATATGGCGCCGACGGAAATTTTGGCCAGACAGCATTATGAAAACATCAGCAAATTGTTTGCCGGCTGGGGGATAAAAATCGGGCTTTTAACCAGTGCCGACAAACGCGCCAATGTGGCGTTTGAGAATGATAAAGATATTTACGAACTGATAACGAACGGTGAGCTGGATCTGATAATCGGCACGCACGCTTTGATTCAAAGCAAGGTGAATTTCAATAAATTGTCTCTAGTCATAATTGACGAGCAACACCGCTTTGGCGTAGAACAGAGAAAACAACTTAAACAGAAAAACAATGACGGCACGCTCCCGCATCTTTTGTCTATGACCGCCACGCCGATTCCCCGTTCCTTGGCTCTGACCGTCTACGGCGATCTGGATTTATCAGTAATCAATGAGCTGCCAATCGGGCGCAAGGAAATTTTGACCGAAATCGTAGCGCCGGAGCGCCGGCCGGATAAATACAAATTTGTCATGGAACAGATAAAAAACGGCCGGCAGGTATTTGTAATCTGCCCTTTGATTGACCCGTCGGACAAGCTGGGCGTGAAAGCGGTCAAGGACGAATATGAAAAACTAGATAAAAAAATATTTCCCGATCTTAAAATCGGGCTGATGCACGGCAAGTTGAAATCAGGGGAAAAAGAAAAAGTGATGGCTGAATTTTTGGAAAATGAAACCAAGATACTTGTATCCACGCCGGTGGTTGAAGTGGGCATTGACATTCAAAATGCGACAATTATGATGATTGAGTCGGCGGAAAGATTTGGCTTGGCCCAGCTGCACCAGTTCCGTGGCCGCGTCGGCAGAAGCCAAGAACAGTCATACTGCTTTCTGATGACTGAATCCAACGACATCAACTCAATCAGGCGCTTGCAAACGCTGGCGCAATGCAAAAACGGCTTTGACTTGGCGGAGAAAGATTTGGAATTCAGGGGCCCGGGCGAGGTGTATGGCATCAGGCAATCGGGTTATAATGACCAGCTCAAGGTAGCCAAACTGACTGACTATATTGTTATCAAAAAAAGCAAATCTGCGGTGGAAGAAATTTTGGCGCGCGATCCGGCTTTAACTAATTATCCTTCAATTAAAGAGCGGCTGAAAAAATTTGAAACCGATGTGCACTGGGAATAAAATTTTTGC
>LCCW01000013.1:2246-19893 GCA_000998185.1 Candidatus Kuenenbacteria bacterium GW2011_GWA2_42_15
ATGACAGTGGGAGTGGTGAAAATGACAGAAAAATATGACTTTCCTTTTGCTGATTACAAGTTGCTAATTACTAGCACTTTATTTACTTACCTCGCTTATCTTGCTTACCGCTTTAAACTTTTTGACAAACTACCTAATTTCTGATACTATAGAAAAGACTGAAGCGAGCTGACAGTTTTAACTATATTATTTAGCTAAGCTAAGAGAATTATCTCTTTTTGTTTATCTTTATGCAAATGCTGGACATTATACAGATTGTGATCGCGATTTTACTCATTATCACTATTCTTCTTCAAAACAGAGGCTCCGGGTTAGGAAGCGCTTTCGGCGGGGAGGGCAACATCTATATGGCCAAAAGAGGCGCGGAAAAATTTATTTTCTTCGCCACTATCGCGCTCGCGGTGGCTTTTTTAGGCTTGGGCGTGGCGCGTATTATGCTGCAATAAAAATTATGAGCGAAAACTTACAGCCCCCTTCGGAAAACGCCAAACGGGGTAATAAATTTTTGGTAATCCTTAAAAAAGGCAATATTTTTAAGCACTCAAAAAAACCCGTGCTAGAACAGATGAGCGCAAAGCAAGACGCAACAGGTTCGCAGCAAAACATTGATGAACTTTTAGTGGAAAGTCTGAATACTAAAAGACTGCCCAGCTGGAAACAGATAAAATATCTGCCAAGGTTTCTTTCGCAAAAAGAAAAGAACATCATGAGAGCGGCGGTAGCGGTTATTTTTATCTGCCTTGGTCTCATGACTTATGCTTTTCTCAAAGACAATCTGGTGGAAAAGCCGGCGCATGGCGGGGCTTACGCGGAAAATGTGGTCGGATTTCCTCAGAGCATAAATCCGCTTTACGCCCTGTCAAACGAAGCGGATAGGGATTTGGTAAGATTAGTGTTTGCCGGCCTTGTTCAAATTGGCGACAACGGAGAAATATTGCCGGATCTGGCCAAGGAATGGTTTATCAACGAAACAAAAACAAAATATACTTTTAAATTAAAAGATGATATTTTTTGGAGTGATGATGAAAAATTTGACAGCGAGGATGTGCTTTTTACGATTGAAGCGATACAGAACACGGCCTACCAAAGTCCCTTGAGAGCCAATTGGATCGGCATCAAGGCGGAAGCGCTTGACGAGGGCACTGTGCAATTTACTCTCCCTTCTCCTTATGACGGGTTTTTGGAAAACCTGACGGTGGGAATTTTGCCGGCGCACTTGTGGCTGGATATTATGCCGGAAAACGCCAATCTGGCGGAATTAAACCTGAAGCCGGTTGGGCTGGGACCTTTTCAGTTTGATTCATTTGTCAAAGACAAACAGGGCTATATCAAATCATATGCCTTGGTGGCCAATGACCACTATCACTTAAAAAAACCGTACCTCCAAGAAATAACTTTCAAATTTCAGCCCACCTTTGAATCAGCCGTGGATTCACTCAAAAACAGAAATGCTGACGGCTTGAGTTATCTGCCGCAGAATCTGAAAGAATTTTTGGAACCAAGAAAAGATTTAAGCTATTACTCTATTGCTTTGCCGCAATACACGGCTATTTTTTTGAATCAAAGCAGAAATCCAGCATTAACAGACAAACGAGTGCGGCAAGCGCTCAATCTGGCTATAAAGAAAAGTAAAATCATAGAAGATGTTTTGGGCAAAGAAGGTACATTGATAAACGGACCGCTTACCCCGGGCATGCCGGGCTATGAAGAAAACGCGCCAGACCCGTTTAACATTGATGAGGCGAAAAAACTGCTGGCCGAAGCCGGCTGGCAGAAAAAAGAAATAGAAAACAGGGAACAAGAGCCGGCTACCAGCACGAATGAAGCGCTCCAAACCGACGGCAACGGCTGGACAAAATTTTTATACAAAGACAATCAGGAACTGGCTGTTCAGTTGACCGTCGCAAATCAGCCGCCAGCGATCTCCGTCGGAGAATTAATCCAAAAATTTTGGCAAAGCATCGGCGTCAGAACTGATTTAATAACGGTTGAGATTAATAAAATTCAGAAAGATGTCGTCGTGGACAGAAATTTTCAGGCACTGATGTTCGGAGAAATACTCAGCCGAGATCTGGATTTATATCCGTTTTGGCATTCAACCGGAGCCACTAGCCAAGGTTTGAATATCGTCAATTTCCGCAATGAAAAAGCTGATAAGATTTTGGAAGCCGTGAGAAAAGAAATAACGGCGGAAGAAAAAGAAAAAGAGTTAAAAGAGTTTCAACATTTGATAAAAGATGAAATACCGGCAATATTTTTATACAGCCCCAGATATACTTATGTCGTGGCTGACCGGATAAAGGGCATTGATATTAAAAGAATAGTCTCACCTTCTGACCGACTGAACAATATTACTAATTGGTATATAAAAACTAAAAAAGGATTTAAATAAAAAACCTTGAGCCGAAGTGGTGGAACTGGTAGACACGCAGCGTTCAGAGCGCTGTGGGCATCAGCCCGTAGGAGTTCAACTCTCCTCTTCGGCATTGATGTTGGCAGATAGGCATCTTTACTGTTAATGGCGATAACAGGGCGCTCTAGCCCAAACAAAAATTTTACGATTTTACATCTTTAGGATTTCCACATTTGCCCGCTTTCTTACCCCCTTTAGGGGAGGTCAGACATAGCGCTTTATTTAAACATGACATATTTTTACGACCTTGCCTAAAGGCAGTTTGAATTTAACAGGCAAACGCGGAAGTCATAATCTTTTGTCTCTCTCTTCTTTTTTTATTCACATGGGAATAACCCAGACAACATTATTTGAAGCGACAAGCAACGGCAAAAACCTGACCGCTGGTTTTTAACCACAGAAAGGAACTAATTTATTATTTATTAACCAAAATTTATTATTAACTTATTTTATGATTGTTAAAAAATTTCATCGACCTGACAGCAGGTCAAGAGCTGGCGCGGCTTTTCGTTATGCAAACACGCCGAAAAACAAACAAACCAGTCTGCCAAGGGCGGCTAAGCCGATGGCTGACAGACATTCTTACGCCAGTTTGCCAAGAAACCCAATGGTAACTTTGTCTGACAGCCGGCGCAACCCGCAAACCAACCAAGCCATAAAAAAACATGGCGCGGCCGACGATGCTAAGGCTGACATTATCAATCGAGCAAGCAACATTGGGGTCGGAGCGCGCCTGGCCCACCAAAAATATATTCGACGAAAAGTGGAAAAATACAACCAAGAGCGATACGCAAAAAAACCAACTAGCGCGCAAAAAGCTCAACTAATAAAACCAACGGCTTCTTTTGACACAGCCCAAAAAATATTCAAAAAAATATTGCCTGACGAAGAGGGTATGCTGCGCATCGTGCCTTTGGGCGGCTGTGAAGAAGTTGGCAGAAATATGACCGTTTTTGAATTTATAGAAAAGGGTCAGGAAAAAAATAGAGATATTGTTATCGTGGATATGGGACTGCAGTTTCCGGAAGAAGATATGCCGGGCATTGATTATATCATTCCAAATATTGAATATTTGAAAGGCGCAGAAAGAAACATCCGGGCGGTGATTTTCACTCACGGACATTTGGATCATATCGGCGCGGCGCCAATACTCTTGGAAAAATTGGGCAACCCGCCGATTGTCGGCAGAAACTTGACGATTGAGATGATAAAACACCGGACAGAGGATTACCAAAAGGGTTCCAGCAAAAACCTAAAAACTATCTACATAAAAGACATAAAAGACCAATTTAAATTTGGCAATTTCACGGCCAAATTTTTTGCCGTGGAACACTCAATCATGGACGCGGTGGGCGTGGTATTGGAAACACCGGCCGGCACTGTCATCCACCCGGGCGACTGGACTATGGAGGCTGATCCTTTGGGCCGGCCGCTGGTTGATTATCGCCATTTGGCCAATCTGAAAACACCGACGATTATGATGCTTGAGAGCTTGGCCGCCACCCGTCAAGGCGGCGGGAAAAAAGTGACGGAAAAAGAAATGACGGATAATTTGACCAAAATTATCACGGACGCGCCGGGCCGGATCATTATCGGCACCTTTGCCTCGCAGATTGAAAGGATTAAACAAATTATTGACATCGCCTCAACTTTCGGCAAAAAAATCGCCCTAGACGGTTTTAGCATGAAAATGAATCTGGAAATCGCTCAAAAACTCGGCTATGTGAAATTAAACAAAAACGCCATGATCACGATCAATGAAATTCATAAATATCCCGATAACAAAATACTGATACTTTGCACTGGGGCCCAGGGCGAAAGCAACGCGGTGATGTCCAGAATTATCAATAATAACCATAAATACATCCGCATGCAAAAAAACGATACGATAGTTTTTTCTTCCTCAATTATTCCCGGCAATGAAAGGACAATCCAGCGGCTGAAAGACAATATGTATCGACTCTCTGATAATGTAATCCACTCCGATATTATGGATGTGCATGTGAGCGGACACGGCAACATTGACGACATAAAAACCATTTTGAGGCAGGTCATGCCAACTTATTTCATGCCGGTCTACGCCAACCATTACATGCTCAAAGAAGCGGCCAAAGTGGCCATCCGAGACGGGTTTGCCCAGGAAAACATATTAATACCGGACAACGGCTCCATTATGGAATTCCCGACCAAGGGCAAGCCAAAAATCCTGGACAAAAAAGCGCCAAGTGATTATGTGTTCGTGGACGGACTGGGCATCGGCGACATCTCTCATATCGTGCTCCGCGACCGGCAGATGATGGCCGAGGACGGGATGATCGTCGTGATTGCCACCGTCAGCAAAAAAACCGGGGAACTTTTGCACTCGCCGGACATTATCTCGCGCGGTTTTATTTATATGAAAGAAAATAAAAAAATCATAGAGGAAACCAGAAACAAAGTCAGAAAAATTCTCAAAGACAGCGACCCGAAGATAGAAGCTTTCCCGGATTACCTTAAAAACAAAATCCGCAACGATGTCGGGCAGTTTCTCTTTGCCAAGACCGAAAGAAGGCCCATGGTGTTGCCGGTGGTGATAGAAGTCTAAAGAACCGCTACTGTACGCGACTGATAACGCAACTTAACGCAAATATATGAGCATGAGTGAAAAAAATTTTTTATATGAAAATGAGAGTCGGCTCATCTATGAGGCCTGTCACGATGTTTGGAAAGAATTTGCTGGCGCGTTCAAAGAGTCGGTGGTAGATAAATCACTTGCCATTGCCTGCAAAAGCAAAGGCCTGCAAATTGAGAGCCAAAAAAGAATCAATCTATTTTTTAAGGGGGAAAGGGTGGGCAACTATGTAATTGATCAGGTTGTTAATGATATAATTATTATTGAGTTGAAGTGTAAACAATTTCTAACCCCTGAAGATATTCAACAATTTTGGCGGTATCTAAAAGCAACTAAATACAAACTGGGCTTTTTAATTAATTTTTCGCCTAAAAGGATAGAAATCATTCGCCGTGTTTATGATACTGCGCGTGAAAAGCTGGCAGCGTAAAGTTGCGTAGTTAAGTCGCGTCCAGTTGCGAGAAGGGCGTAAATAAGATAATATTTATAATATTACTAACAGCTAACTATATTATGAACCAGACACCAGTAATTTTTTCCGGCATAAAGGCCACGGGCAAAATGCATATTGGCAATTATTTGGGCGCGGTGAAAAATTGGGTGACACTTCAGAATTCGGGCGATTACCAAACTATCTATTCAATCGTGGATTTACATTCTCTGACGATTGACATCGGTAAGGAAGAACTTTTGGCCAATACCGGGGATATGACGATTGACCTTTTGGCCACGGGCATTGACCCGAAAAAATCCATTTTATTTATCCAATCGCAGGTTAAAGAACACGCCGAATTGGCTTGGGTTTTTAACTGCATTCTGCCCGTAAGCGAACTGGAAAAAATGACGCAGTTTAAAGACAAGGCAAAACGGCACAAAGACAATGTGAATATGGGGCTGTTTGATTATCCGGCGCTTATGGCGGCTGATATCTTACTTTATCACGCGACCGCGGTGCCGATCGGCGATGATCAAGACCAACATGTGGAATTAACCAGAAAAGTCGCCAGGAAATTTAATAACCGCTGGGGAGAATATTTTCAAGAACCGCAAACGATTTTGACCAAGATACCGCGGCTGATGGCGTTGAATGATCCGGCAAAAAAAATGAGTAAAGACTTGGGGCCAAAATCGTATATCGCCCTGAGTGACACGCCGGACGAAATCAGAGATAAGATCGCTAAGGCGGTGACAGATACAGGCGGCGGAAAAAACGCCGTGGGCGGTAAAAATTTGATTGATCTTTTTGAAGCGTTTGTGGATGATGATAATATTGCCGCGAAATTCAAGGGGGATTACAAAAACGGCCAACTGCAATATTCAACTTTCAAACCCATGCTAGCCAATGTGATTATCAGCGCCTTAAAACCGATCCAAGAGAAAAGAAAAGAACTGGCGAAAAACTCGGATTATGTGGCAAGCGTACTCAAAGAAGGCGCTGAAAAAGCGCGGACAATGGCCGAAAAGACGATGAGAGAAGTGAGGGAAAAAATAGGTTTGCTTTAATGCTGGTCCAGTGTTATAATATTTTTGTAGAGTAATTACAAATATTATGCAAAAAAATAGACGAATAACAAAAGATGAACAACCGGTAACTCAAAAAATTCTATTGGCAACCTTGGGTGATTTTACTGAAAAAGTAATTTTTCCGGGAGTGGATGTTATGCTTGAAAAAAGAATCCAGCCAGTGGAGAAAAGACTAGGTGGGGTGGAGAAAAATATACAAGTCATTAAATACGACATAAATAACCTAGAAAAAAGCAATAAGAGCTTGAAAGAACAAATGGAAAAAGATAAAAACGAAATTCTCAATTCTAACGATAGGCTGATGGGTGAGTTGCAAAAATTAAATACCGAGGTGGCGGCCCATACCAAATCTTACCGCGATTTGGACGAACGGATAGTTTATCTTGAAAAAATGAATGATTTGGTACTGAAAAAACTGCAACTGGCATAAAAATAAATAAAAAATGAGCGGGTATATGCCCGCTCATTTAATTTTAAATTTCCATTAAATTGGGCGTATAGCAATACGCCCCTATGTAATCTATAAACTTACTTGCCTGCTTTGACTTTTTCACCGACAATCGCTTCAACCACATTGCGCGGTACTTCAGCATAATGGGAAAATTCCAGACTGAACGAAGCACGACCCTGGGAAAGCGAGCGGGAAGCTGTGGCATAACCGAACATGGTGGCCAAAGGCACTTCGCCATCGACAACTTTGGCTGTGCCGCGGTTGGTCATTTCTTTGATGATAGCGCGCCTGGAATTCAGATCGCCAATAATGTCGCCCATGTATTCTTCCGGTGTAACAACCTCTATTTTCATAATCGGCTCCAAAAGAACCGGATTGGCTTTTCTGGCCGCCTCTTTAAAGGCCATAATGGCCGCCATTTTGAAAGCGATTTCCGATGAATCAACCTCGTGATAAGAGCCGTCAAAAACAGCCGCGCGCACATGCGTGATGGGATAACCGGCAACCACGCCATTGCCCAAAGCTTCTTTAACGCCTTTTTCAATGGCGGAAATATATTCGCTCGGGATAGCGCCGCCTTTTACCTCGTTCAGAAATTCAAAATTTTTGAGTTTACCGTCTTCATCCGGTTCGGTAATTGGCTCAATCCTGAGCGAGCAGTCGCCGTATTGACCGCGCCCGCCAGACTGTTTGATGTATTTACCTTGGGCTTCAGCCGCCTGTTTGATGGTTTCGCGATAAGCGACTTGCGGTTTGCCGACATTGCAGTCAACCTTAAATTCGCGGCGCATTCTTTCCACTAAAACATCCAAATGCAACTCGCCCATCCCGGCAATAATTGTTTCTGATGTTTCCTCGTCAGTGGAAACCCTGAATGTCGGGTCTTCCTGGGCCAATTTTTGTAAGGCCATACCCATTTTTTCCTGGTCAACTTTGGTTTTCGGTTCCACGGCGACCTTAATGACCGGCTCTGGGAAGATAATTTTTTCTAAAATAATCCGGCTATTCTCGTCGCAAAGGGTGTCGCCGGTAGTGGTATTTTTAAGACCAATAGCCGCCGCGATTTCTCCGGCATAAACTGCTTCCACATCTTCGCGATGGTTAGCGTGCATGCGAACCATTCTGCCAAACCGCTCTTTATCGCCAGTGGAAGAATTATAAATGTAACTGCCGGCTTTAACCACGCCGGAATAAACGCGGAAGAAAGTCAATGTGCCGACAAAAGGATCAGTGGCAATTTTAAAAGCCAGGGCGGTAAACGGTTCATCATCGGAAGCATGGCGAATCAATTTTTTTGTTTCATCATCAGGTTCAAAACCTTCAATTGGAGGAATATCCAAGGGCGAAGGCAGATAATCGTTGACCGCGTCTAAAACCAACTGGACGCCTTTATTAGCCAAAGCACTACCGCAAAGCACCAAATATAATTTATTAGCCAAAACGCCTTTGCGCAAACCGTGCTTAATTTCTTCTTCTGTTAATTCGTTGCCGGCCAGATATTTTTCCAAAAGCGCATCGTCTTGTTCGGCGGCTTTTTCCACGAGTTCGGCGCGATATTTTTTGGCATTCTCTAAAAGTTCCGCCGGGATTTCCGAAGCCACCACCTCTTCGCCGTTAACGCCTTTAAAATGATAAACTTTCATAGTCAAAAGGCTGATTATGGCTTCAAATTTATTCTCCGCGCCGATTGGAATAGTATAACGGACGACATTCGGGCTCAATCTTTCTAAAATTGATTTATAGCTCATTTCATAATCAGCGCCGATTTTGTCCATTTTATTGATAAAAGCGATGCGAGGAACATTATATTTTTCCGCCTGGCGCCAAACGGTTTCTGACTGGGGTTCTACGCCTTGCGAACCATCAAAGACAGCGACTGCGCCGTCCAAAACGCGGAGCGACCGCTCTACTTCCACGGTAAAATCAACATGGCCGGGCGTATCAATAATGTTGAAACGAGTGCCTTTCCAAAAACAAGTGGTGGCGGCGGAGGTGATGGTAATGCCTCTTTCTTTTTCCTGATCCATCCAGTCCATTTCAGCCGCGCCTTCGTGGACTTCGCCAATCTTGTGTTTTTTGCCGGTGTAATAAAGAACTCGTTCGGTAATCGTGGTTTTGCCGGCGTCAATGTGAGCCATAATGCCGAAATTTCTGGTTTTCTCCAGTGAATATTCTCGGGGCATAAATAAAATTTCTAATTTTTAATTTCTAATTTTTAATAAATTTCTAATGACTCAATTTCCAAATACAAAACAAGCGGGTGATTTTTCCCCTCCTCTTTGAGGAGGGGTGACCCGATTACTATCGGGCCGGGGTGGTGAACACGATGCCTAGCTCGGTAATTAATTTCAAATTATGTGGCTATCTCCCACCCCTCTGCCCCGACAGCATTAGCTCGTCGGGGCACCTCCCCTCAAGGAGGGGAGGTAAAATACATGGTTATCTTCTCTTCTTTGTAAATCTAGCAAAATGAGCAAACGCTTTGTTGGCTTCAGCCATGCGGTGCATCTCTTCTTTCTTTTTTACTGCGCTACCCTCACCCTTGGCCGCGTCCATCAATTCTTCAGCTAGAGCTATAGCCATTGGTCTACCTTTGCGCGCTTTGGCCGCGGTAATAATCCAGCGAAAAGAAAGGGTTTGGCGGCGATCGTCACTCACTGGAAAAGGCACCTGATAATTGGCCCCGCCAACCCGCCGGCCGCGCACCTCCAAAGACGGACCAATATTTCTCATGGCCAACTCATAAATGCCAAAAGGGTCGTCTTTGGTTTTTTGAGCGATATAATCCAGAGAGCCGTAAACGATTTTTTCAGAAGCGGATTTCTTGCCGGCCCGCATGACATAATTGATCAATCTGGCAATATCCAAACGATGATATTTGACATCCGGCTTAATTTTTCTTTTGGGAGCTTGTTTACCACGCATAAAATTACTCTAATTAACACGGATTAGCTCTGATGGCTCGGATAAAATATCTGTGGTATCCGAGTTTATCAGTGTTCATCCGAGTGTGATTATTTTTTAGCCTTAGCCTTCTTGGCGCCATAACGGCTGCGACCTTGTTTCCGGCCTTCAACGGCCTGGGTGTCATAGATGCCGCGCACAATATGATAACGGACGCCAGGCAAGTCTTTGACGCGGCCGCCGCGAATCATGACGATAGAGTGTTCCTGAAGGTTGTGGCCAACGCCCGGAATATAGGCGGTCACTTCTTCACCGTTGGAAAGACGGACCCTGGCGATCTTGCGCAAAGCCGAATTTGGTTTTTTCGGCGTAGTGGTCGTCACCTTAGTGCAGACGCCGCGCTTAAAAGGACTGCCTTTGGGCATTTCTTTTTTGCGGCGAGCCAAAACATTTTGCACTAGCATCAGAGACGGAGTTTTGGATTTCTTGGATTTTCTAACTCGGCCTTTGCGAATCAATTGGTTGATGGTGGACATAGATTAGTATTTAGTATTTGGTATAAAGTATTAAGTATAATACCAATTTTTTAGATAAAAAAATATAGGCCAAAAATATTGGGATCAACTCTACCCCAGATATTTTTCTTATTGCCTCAATTATATTTAATACTATTTTGGACGAAATGTCAAAGATTGACAAAAATAAATAAATGTGTAATAATTGCAAGACTCTTTTTTGGGGTCAAAAATAGTAAATAATAGTTTCTTCACATAAAAATAGATGGGAGGTTTTCCATGATAAAAAAATTTTTGGCCGTGACTTTTTTGGCGGCCTTATTCGTGGTAGCGGCGGGCATGGTGAGCTTGGCAATCATAACAAACAAGCTGGCCAAAGAACTGCGCGATCTGCCAGCTAACCTGGCAGTGGCGAGCGCCCCAAATGCCTTCCTTGATCGCGAAGGCGGGTATCTGAAGTCCAGCACGCGCAGTATCAGCGTGCGGCTGGAAGATCTGCCGCCACACATCCCAAATGCCTTTTTGGCGTCCGAGGACGCGAGTTTTTACTCGCACCATGGAATCAGTCCAAAAGGCATGGCCCGCGCCGCGATCAACAGTTTGCGCGGCCGCCAGCAGGGTGGTTCAACCATCACCCAGCAAGTCGCCCGCAACCTGTTCCTGACTTTAGCCAGGACGAAACAGCGCAAGGCTAAGGAAATTATTTTGGCCTTGCGAATGGAGCAGAGGTACGCCAAGGATCAAATCCTGGAAGCGTATCTGAACTCCATTTCGTTCGGAGTCGGAGTCAAAGGCATTGGCGGTGCCTCTCGGCATTTTTTTGATAAAGATGCCGAGGAGCTGTCTATTGCCGAGACAGCCACGCTGGCGGGAATTCTGCCCAGACCGGCGGATTGGAATCCGCTTCAACATCCACTGAAAGCGGATGCTCGGAAAAAAATCGTGCTTGGGCGTATGCTCAAGTGCGGCTTTATTTGCAGCTGCCAGCGGCCAGCAAATAACCACCACCTTAGATATGCGCTATCAGTGGCAACTGATAGATGTTATCCATGAAGGTATGGCTCAAACCGATAAACAACTCGGGTTGAAACCATACAACACGAAACTGCCAAACGCGGAGAAAGATAATTACCCGCAAGCGGCAGTGGTGGTGGTTAACCCGCGGAATGGCGAGCTCCTAGCTATGGCTGGTTCGCGAGAACTAAGTTATGGTTTTGAGTTCAACCGAACCATTCAGCCTCAGCAACCGGGTAGCACCGCGAAAATCTTCACTTACACCAATGGTGTAATGAGAGGATCTTTGCCGAACAGCCTGTTCTGCGATCAGCCGGTGACGGTCAAGCTGTCAGTCGGCGATCCGTGGTCTCCGAGTAATTACGGCGACGAGTACCACGGCCGGATAACTATGGCCGGGGCTTTACAAAAAAGCCTCAACACCGTGGCTATTAAAATTGAGCTGGCAGACACGACTTGTGCTGACACGCTTAATGCTACGGGTAATCCTGGTCCGGCCGAAATCGTGGAGCTGGCTAGACAGTTCGGTATCCGGTCTCCATGGCCGGCTTATCCGTCAGTGGCCATCGGCGCCCCGGACGCCACGCTGGTAGAGATAGCGTTTGCCTATGCTGTTCTGGCTAGTGGCGGCGTCTATCATCAGCCGAAACTAATCATGGCCATCAATGGCCGACCAGTCAAGGCTAATGGCGCCAGCCAAGCGATTTCGGAACAAGAGGCGTATATTATAACCTCTATGTTCCGCAATGTGCTGCAGCCGGGCGGCACTGCTTGGACATTTTATGACCGGGCCGGCACTGGCTATTTTCCGGCCGCTGGCAAAACCGGTACAACCAATGATTCTCGGGATTGTTGGTTTGTATTATTCACGCCCGAGATCGTTGTAGCTGTCTGGGTAGGCTATGATGATAACCGACCGCTGACAAAAAAATTGACTCCATAACCGGCGAGTTTCGGGAAGATGGAAATATGGAGGCCGCATTTCCAATCGCGGCCAATGAGAATTAAAAAAAATAAGTGCCATCCAGGTTTATTAAAACTTGGATGGCCATATAAATTGAAGAGCCTGAAGTCATCATGATTCAGGCTCTTTTTTATTAAAATATTATTCTAAAATTAGCCTAAAATATGAGCACATTACCTTTTGCCATTGACAATTATTTATAAATGTGATATGATAATCAGAATACTAAAAAAGAATGTTCTTTTAACTAAAACAATCTATTCCGCTTTTGAACTAGGGGTAAACTGCAAATTTGCCTAGTTTGGAAGAATAATGACCATGGCGCACTAGAATTATTTTGATAATTCACTCGCAATGGCCAAGATACTCTTCCCAACTTACCCATTTTACCCCTAATTCAAGAGATTGAATTAGGGGTATTTGGTTTTAGTGGGTTCATAGAGGGAATAAATTCTATCTATGAGCTCAATAATATGAGCTGGCACTTTGACAATTAAATATCAATTTAAAATCATTACTGGTTCACTTTTGGTTTAAAATTTTATAAAAAAACTCCATGCTATGGGGAACTACTACTGCTGGCATCATATCATTGCCTGATAAATATTATTTTGGGCCGGAGGTCGGCGGAGTCGAACCGCATACGCTTATAGGCGTACCATTTACTTATCAGGTAATGGTCTAACCCTGTAGACTTCAACCTCCATACGGACACCTCCGGCAAAATTATTATAACAAATTTTGGCTAATAAAAAAACAATCCCCTAAATTTAGGGAACTGTTTTCAAATGGTACGGTATAGCGCACGCGATTCATTACCTGATAAGTATTATCATACTAACATCTTATTTGCCGTCTGTCAATCACTTATCCACAGCCTAACTTTTTTTAATCAAAAGCGAATCAGTAATGTGCCTCCTTTCCGAAATCAGTTCGGCTTTTTTAGCGGGCTGAACCAAGAAAGCGTAAAATTTTTCTTAACGAGGAAATTTTTCCCTTTATATAAATCGTAAATAATTATAATGATAGAAAAAAGAAAAAATCGCTTTTGAAGCGGAAAGGAGTGTTATGAAAATATTTAGGAAAATATTTAGAATGCCCAGGATCAACTGGGCCAGCTATTTGCTCATGGTCGGGGTGGCCATGATCGTCGTGGCCGCCGCGGTCATGGTGAAGGCAATTTTTTTCAGCGGGAGCAACGCGGCAGCTCCCAAGGCGCCAGCAACGAGGACATATGTCCTCAAGCTGGAAGGCGGCGGGAATATCCTAGTTCCCGTCCCGTCCGACAAGGTCGGGCAGTTCACGGCGGCTGTTAATGAGGCCATCGCGAACAGTTCGCTGGCGCTTCGTCCATTTCTCATGGACTCGCTGGCAGCGAGGATCATGAGCGTGGACTCAAGCGCGATGGGAGCGCAACCGGCCGTAGCGACCCGACTGGCCCAACCACTGTCCCCCAGTGTTCATTGGTGGGAGAAGTGGTGGGTGTGGATGCTGGCGATCGCAGTGGTGATTGTGGTGCTGGCGATCTATGCCATCGCCCGCAGAAGGGAAGAACCACATCCAACCACCACCAACTACTTTTGGACCAAGTTGAAATTCGCTTGGCCATGGGTAATATTGGCGACTGGGTTTTTAACCGGCGCAATGTATCTTAGCCGGCCGGAAATGCAGGACCACAGATTTTTCCCTCTCCTGGTCTTGGGAGTTTTCTGCGCCTGGCCATCATGGCGGGCGTTCGCGAGAATTCCAGTTAAAAATGACGATGGAACGAATTTTGTTCCAACTGTCGGTGAATTCGTGCAGGCTAGGATTGTTAGCAGCCCGGCACTCGTTTCTGCAATTTTGATCCTTTTTTACCTGATGCTTCTGGTAAGTGGCAATCTCAACTGAAAGGAGACCAAAAAATGGCTAACAACCAAAATAAGCGCCAGCAACAACAAGCGCCGGTCTCTGTTTCTTTTGAGATCGGCCAACGCGTGGAAATGCCCAGTGGCGAGACGCAAATCCCGGTCAAAGTTTTCACCATGGCCGGTGATGTGCGCAAGCCGTGGACATTACTTGAAATAGTGGTGAACGGTAATGTCCTCGCCACTAACGCTCAAACTGCCGCTGGCACTGCTGAATATGGGGTGATGTATCCGCTACCAGCGGATGTCAGCACCTTAAAGGTTTCGGCGAAGTACTACAATGGCAAAACGGTCGTCAATACCGCAAATGCCTTCGCGGTGCCAAGACCGGAACCAAGAAAGGGAAAATCGGCTACTAGAATTGAATTAGGGCAGCCGGTTTTTTCCGACGGGATGTGGCTACAAAGCATCCGTACCGTCGCCGAAGACGACACGCCAGTAGAGGCGACGGTTTATATGACTGCCACCATTGAGACTTTTGCATGTCTTAATGGTGATGATACCACCACCCAACAGGGAACTAGCTTTTGCTTCTCAATCCCTGACGGCTTGGCAGATATATGGGTGGACGCCAAGCGGTGGTATTTTGGAGCTGTTTTTTCGTTGCCGGGCGGAGCTAGCCCGGTGAAACAGGCTTATCTGCAACCGCAAAATTCATGAGGTGATAATATGGGCTTTAAAAACATGATCAGCCTGGAAACTCTGGGCAAGGTCGGAGAGGTCTTGAGCGGTCTCAAAGACACGCTCTGGATGACCGGGCTGTTAGAAAAGCACACGGGCGATAGCGGCGAGGTTTCATATCGCGCCAAGCCCGAGGTTATGCGACGGCTAAAAATTCCGGGTAAGTGGACCGGGAGCCACAAAGACGAGGTGGTGTGGCAAAAAATTATTAACCACCTTAATGCGGCGGAAGTGGAACTGGTCAACGGCTGGCTGGAGCAGTTACAAGCGCTCCCATGACAAAAGCTGCAGTGGCTGACCACATCCTGGAAGCCAAGCCATTCATGGATTGGCTGAAAGAGGTGTGGAATGGCCACATCATGCCGCTGATTGAACAGGGCGGCGAGCAAGTGAAAGCCGCCTGGAAAAATCTAGATGGGCTGACCGATGAGGCCACAACCGCGGTGAAAGATAATACAACCGCGGTGAGAAATGCCCGTCAGGAGTGGCGGAAAAAACATCAACGGCGTACAACGTAAATATATGTTCGCGACGACTCTCGAGCATTGGGGGTATCGGCACATTGCCAAGCCCTTCTTTTTTCGCCGTGACCCGGAAGCGGTCCATGACCGGATCTGTGGGATCGGCAAACGGTTGGGGGGATTCACCATCACGCGTGCTGTTGTTCGCACGCTTTTTTGTTACCAACATCCCATGCTCGTGCAGACGATCCGCGGGGTCCGTTTCCCGAATCCGATCGGACTCACGGCCGGGTTTGACAAGAACGCGGAGCTTACCCAAATCATGCCCGCGGTGGGGTTCGGATTCGAGGAGATCGGATCCGTCACGGGGGAGTCGTGCGAAGGGAATCCGAAGCCGCGACTCTGGCGTCTCCCGAAATCGAAAGGGCTCGTCGTGTATTACGGATTGAAAAACGACGGATGCGAGGCGATTGCCAGGCGGCTCCGTGGGAGGCGTTTTGAGATTCCCATTGGCACGAGTGTCGCGCGGACGAACTGCTCGGAAACGGTTCCGATCGAAGCCGGGATTGCAGACTACGTGAAAGCATTTCGCGCCTTCGCGGACATCGGCGCGTATTTTACCGTGAACGTGAGTTGCCCGAACACCTGCGGCGGGGAGCCGTTCACCACGCCGGATCGTCTCGAATTGCTTTTGCGCGCTTTGGATCCGATTTACACTTACAAACCGGTTTTTTTGAAACTTCCCGCAGATTTGACCCATGACGAACTCGATGCCCTGATGGATGTCGCGAGCCGTCATCGTGTGCACGGCCTCATCATTTCCAACCTCACGAAGCGGCGGGACCGTCCGACAATCAACCAGACGGAAATTCAGGGATTGGATAAGGGAGGAATCATCGGCCGGCCCGTGTTTGATCCGTCGAACGACCTGATCGCTCACGCCTACCGGAGAATTAATCGCCACTTGATTCTCATCGGCTCTGGCGGCGTTTTTTCCGCCGAGGACGCGTATGAAAAAATCCGCCTCGGAGCGTACTTGGTGCAGCTCGCGACCGGCTTGATTTTTGAAGGGCCGCAACTTATTGGAGAGATCAATCGTGGTCTCGTGCGCCTCTTGAAACGCGACGGGTTTTCTTCCGTCTCTGAAGCCGTTGGTTCTTCTGTCCGGCCGTGTTAATGGGGAGTATACTGGGAGCCATTATGAGCAAAGCGGTCGCGATTATCGGGGCGGGGGAGATTGGACGGGCCATCGCCTCCATCCTGCGCCGAAAGAAAATCTCGGTTCGTTTGTGGGACGTGGATCCCGCCAAAGTGCGCGGCATGAAACCGATCAAAGAAACGCTCGCGGGCACGACCGCGGTTTTTTTGTGTGTGCCTTCGTGGGTGCTCCGCGCCGCTCTTCGGAATGTGCGGCCCCTCTTGCCGAGGACCGCAGTTGTCGTTGTTCTTTCCAAAGGGATGGAGGGGAAATCCAAGAAGACCGTGGCGGAGCTTCTTCCAGACCTCCTTCCGCCGCGCCAGAAATGGGCGCTCTTGAGCGGTCCCATGCTTGCCGAGGAGCTGGAGCAAAGACGTCTTGGCGCCGGAGTGATCGCAACCGCGAACCGCGAGGTATTTCAAACTTTGGCCACTCTGTTCCGCGGCACGCCTTTGAAAGTGGAGTGGTCGAAAAATCCCTCCGCCGTCGCCTGGGCCGGTGTGTTGAAAAATGTCTATGCGGTCGGGCTCGGGATCGCGGACGGACTTGAGTGGAGCTGGAATGCGAAGGGATGGTTTGCGGCCAAGGCCTTGGAAGAGATGCATGAAATTTTCGATCATCTGGGATTTCACGCGGTCCACGCCGCCGGAGTGGCGGGAGCCGCGGATTTTCTTGCCACGGGTTTCAGTCCGTACTCGCGCAACCGCGAATTCGGGGAGCGCATCGTCTCTCGCGGGGAGTGCGAGTTCAAAAGCGAAGGATGTATATCGCTTCCGTCTGTTGTGGCGCGCCTTGGCGCGAAAACCGTGCGACGATTTCCCGTTCTGCATGCCCTCTCATCCGTCTTAATACACCATACCGATGCCCGCAAAACCTTCACGAAACTTTTTTCTGGCGCTTGATGTCGGAACCACGGCCGTCAAGGCATTTGTATTTGATTCCGCTTGCCGGCTCGTGGCGAAAGCCGATCGTCGCCTTCAAAAACGGAGATCGAAACGCGGATG
>LCCW01000014.1 GCA_000998185.1 Candidatus Kuenenbacteria bacterium GW2011_GWA2_42_15
TCCACTCCCGTTTCCGTTCCCTGAATATCATTGCCAGGAATGGAAACAATGTTCGGATTGAACCCAGGGTACCGAGGATCATAGAAAAGTCCCTGGATTAAATTACCAACACCGACATTGCCACTGCCGCTGGCCATCACACTTATTCCGAAGTGCCTGGCCCATCCTGTTGTGCTATCAACTCGATTGTCCGAAGCAGCATACAAGACTATGCCGTCGCCAGAACCCTCAATATGATTCCGGCTAATTTTGTTGTTTTTACCGCTATACACCGAGATAGCGGTTCCACCACCACTCACCGTGTTGTCAGATACCTGATTCCTCTCAACGCTTGAGAGTAATATCGGGTAGCCCCATCCATCCTCGTCGTTAACAATATTATCAGATACCACATTGTCGGCCCCATGGCTAATAACGCCATGATGGTTATTAAAGAGCTGACAATTTCTGACCGTGCATCCGCTGCCATTTAAAACGATGGCTTGCGCAAAATTATTCGCGACAATACCATCTAATACGACATTGGATACTGATACCGCGATTTCAAACCCGGTGGCGTTTATGTGCACGCGGGGTCCTGTCACTGCTGATATTACAAACCCATGTGGGTTTGTAATGATAACATCGTCAACAATGACTTTTGCAATGAACCTACCGTACTCGGCGATGATGTCATTGTTGACCTCCCATGTGCCCGGCCTGTCTATGGTGGTGTCCGGGGTCGTAATTCTGTATTGACCCCATACGATGGTACTCATTAGGAGCACTATAAACAAAATTCTGTACAACATCTTAATAACCTCCTAAAGAAGCTCCTGCTTCTTTATTTTTTTATGTTTTTGTTTTTTCACTACTACTTGAGTAGCATCATCTTCCTCGTGATGAGCTCGGAACCCGTGTTTAGCCTGTAGAAATAGACTCCACTTGCCAGTTTTGAGCCATTGAATTGAATCGTATGCTTTCCGGCGGGTTGAACTTCATTTACCAACTGGGCAACTTCATTGCCGGTGATGTCGTAAACCGTCAGGTTCACATTACCCTGCTTAGCCAACGAATAAGTGATGTTTGTGGACGGGTTAAACGGATTGGGATAGTTTTGATTCAGCTCGTAGGTGAATGGTATGCCATTCACACCGTTCTCAACAAATGCTGAAACCACCGGAAATAATATGGAGAACGACGATTTATTATTCTCCAACTCAACTTCCCCTCGCACAGGCGAGACATCAACCGTCAAAGTGAAGTAGTACCTCTGTTCAAATTTGCCCATGATGGCAACTGCTTCTCCGGGTGTTAAAGATGGAACCGTACCGTACCATCTATCCCCTAGGTCTGACCTACCTGGCATGATCCAAACCGTATAAGTGGTTGATGGCGCGACAGTATTTCCCTTGTTTGTCACAGTAAACGCATAATTGGTCAATGTATCTGCTGTAACACCGGACACGACGTTATTGGGTTGTGCTGCGACAAAGACGTCAGCGACTTCAATATTATTCCCATCGCCCTGTAATATTGCATAGGCACAATGGGTTATTTTATTACCACTCCCATAACTGTTAGAAGCACCATATACCCCGATTCCAACCTGGCTCCATATCACCTTGTTATGGGATACTTCCGTACTATCTGGGAAGTCAAATCCATTACCTCCCACACAAACACCCTCACGAGCGTTGTGCCGAAGGACGTTGCCATGAACTACGTTATGGGATCCCAAAACCAGTATCCCAAAAGCTGTCGCCCTCTCGACTCGGTTCCCATAAATTTGGCAATGGGAACCATAAACCGTAATTCCAATATTGGGGTAAGTTATTTGATTACGTCTAATTACGACGTAATCAGCGCGAACGACAATGTTGTCCCCTTTGTCCAAAGTCAACCCCTCAATCACCGTTGAGTCTTGTGTGACGGTGATTGTGTGCCCCTGCCCCTGCGTTAGTGCGGCGCAAAAAACTGCGACGAAAACGACGAGAAAAGTAAATTTTTTCATGATGTAGTCCTCCTTTTGTTATTCTCAATGAAATGAAATTTTTTCTGTTTTTTTAGCCCATTAAAGAGCTTTTTAATATATCTTATTTTTATTTTTCTGTCAAGTTTTTTTGTTTCCACCAAAAAACAACTTTTCTTAAAAAGCTGTTTTTTGAGGAAAAATTGCTGATTTTGCGGTGAATTGTAATGATTTTATGTGAGGAAAAATTGCTGATTTTGCGGTGAATTGTAATGATTTTATGCTGTTTCTTAAGTTTATTCTAAATATCCCCTCCGATAATAACAAGGTCAAAATTGTGCCAGATTGAGTAGCTGACATATCTTTAATAATTAGTTTGGTATAATAGAGATTATAGCAAGAAATTGGAGAAGAAGCAAATTTGACTTACTCTATCAACTTACACCTTCCAATTGCTCCACAGCTTTTTAAGCTGTTGTTTTTGTGTTGGCGACACCTTGCCGCCGATTATGACTGTGCCAGGACGAACACGAAACATTTGATCATAAAAATTAAAAATATCCTTCAATTCTACTGATTTAATCATACGTTGCTGATAAGTATGAGTAATAATTTTCTCCGTGCCAAAAACAAGCGCGAACCACGATGTTAGATTAGCGGCTTCGCGCGGATAGTCCTTGTCTAGTTCAAGCCTCTTAAGTTTATTATTTTTCAAATGCTTCAAAGTCCCAAAATCTAATGTTTTTCTAAACCGTTTCAAAATTTGCTGAAACAGCGCATAAAAATTCTCGGTTTTGTCCGGCTGGAACGACGATTCAACGGAAAAACTTGAAAATTCCCGAAAAGTATTGATATCAGCGCCGACAGAATAACAAAAAATCTTGGCGCGCAAATAATGGGACAAGTATTGATCCAAAAATTCAACGAAAAATTCCCGCTTAATCAATTCATCGGCATTTGAATTTTGAACAGTCGCATAGTAACCAAGATAGTTCTGCGACGCCGACCGGTTGATAAAATTGATACCACCTTTAGGTTCAATATATGCTGAAGAAATCCTGAAGCGTTCTTTTTTTAACGACTCAACGCGTTGAGCCATTGACTCGCGGCTAAACTTAAAATATTTATCGGCCAACTTAACTAATGTTTCAATTTTAAAACTACCGGCCACGGTCAAAATCATATTTTCCGGACGGTAATAATCATTAACGAACCGCCGGACATCATCCAAACAAAATTTCATAATATTGTGGCTGATACCCAGTATGTTTAATTTCAACGAGCAATCACTAAAACAAATATTCCTCACTTTTGTATTGTAATAAAAATCCGGTTCATTTTCATTCTCAAGCAATTCTTCAAGAATAATTTTCTTTTCCGTTTCCAAATCGCGCTTATCAATAACCACGCCGCGCGCATATACCAATTCGGACAATAATTTAAGCACCGGCTTTAAATCGTTTTTATGAGCGCTGAATTCAAAATTGGTCCGCTCCTGTAAAGTATAAGCGGAAAAATCATGGACAAGATCATCTTTTATCCATTGCTCAACTGGCTTGTGCGCCGATGACTGCGCGGCGGCAAGATGTTCAACCAAATGAGCAATGCCATTGTTTTTTTCGTTTTCATAGCGTGAACCAACTTTCACGGCCAAATCAAAATAGAGTGAATTAAAACGAAAATATTCACAAGCAATTATTGTTAAACCGTTTTTTAATTTATGCACTTTAACTATCATATAAGTAAAGATACAATAAAAAAATATGGAGATCAAGCTAAACATCAGCTCAATCTCCATGGTTTCACCGCCGAGTTCGGCTACCGCGATTCACGCTGCCTCTGGATGGATGACTGCCCTTTGGTGTTTGCGAATGATGACCGCCTTTACCATGTTGGGCATTTCTCCCTGGACCGCTTCCAGAGTGACTTCTATTGCCTTTTCCACCGCGATACTTACCGCCGGAATATCCGTGTGCCATTATGTCTCACCTCCTTCCAACGACGATTGTGCGGATGTTTTGGTTGTTGTTTATCCCCCTTTTTATCTTTACCTCTAACTTAGCATAAAAAAAAAGCACCTGTCAAATTTTGTCAGGTCTTTTATCAGTAAACACCCAAAAAACAGCCATTAAATATGCTGTTTTTGAATTGTGCTTGAACTTTTATGGTTTGCTCTAAAATCACCCTCTTCTTCATTTAATATAAAGGGACTTAAATTACCCTTGCTTAAACTGGCAATTTCAGGGCCGGACATAAAAATTCACTTTAGCGTCTGATAAGGAAAATATAGCACATAATTAAAGAGAGAGCAAACCTTTAATATCTGATCAGAAAAAACGAATATTCCGGCCGGAGCATATTGAGCGTTCCAGGTTACGGAATGCTCACCGGCCCGCCAAATGCCTGGCATGACAGGCGGGAGTCGGGCAATTACAAGCCATAAAATTAAAACAAGCCCGGGGGTTTATTTTGAGCTTGATTAACCGATTTGCGTCTTTGAATTTTTAGAAGAAAACCATTGCCAGAACTCTTCTAGCGCCTTTTCTTTTTCCTCATAACCGCGCTCGCCGTTTTTTTGAATGTCATAGAAATGAAAAAGTTCGTGGATAATACAGATGAGTTGGCCGTTTAGATTTTTATGCGTCGGCGCCATAAACCATTTATGGCTGTAATCGTAAGGCATATAGTAGGCCGTGGTCAGGTTGGCGGCAAGATTGAATTTTTGAAAAGGCGTTTTTAAAAAAGTTGTAATTTTTTTGATAACTTCGTCTTCTTGTTTTTGCCAGACAATTTTAAGTGTTTCCGCTTGCCGATTGAATTCTTGAATCTTGCCGGCGGGAATCGTTTTGACAATTTTTTCAAAATTGTTTTTACTCAACCTAATTCTCTTATCAAACGGGTAAAATTGGGTAAGCTTAAAAGTTTCAGGATATTTGGCTTTTATTCTTAACCAATTTTGCAAGTCTTGAGTTGGGTCGGAAGAAATAGAAAACATAAAAGTATAAATTATCCTCATTCGACCCCTTAAAGAGTCCAATATGTATCTGAACTTATTAAGTTTTTTTTATTTTAACCAAAAAAACAGCCATTAAATATGCTGTTTTTGAATTGTGCTTGAACTTTTATGGTTTGCTCTAAAATCACCCTTTTCTTCATTTAATATAAAGGGGCTTAAGTTTCCCTCCTTTAAACTGGCAATTTCAGGGCCGGACATAAAATATCTTTTAGTTCCTTGGCAGGGTTAATATAGCATCAAATTGGGGAAAGGGCAAGGAATTGGGTTAAAATATTATCCACAATAAAATCTTAATTTTGTTTGACAAAAATTACATTTGTTATAAGATTGGGTTAAATGCCTGCGTAGCTCAACTGGCTAGAGCAACGGTCTCCAAAACCGATGGTTGAGGGTTCAAATCCTTTCGCAGGCGCAAAGGGGGCAAAATAAAATAAAAATTTTTAAACTTAAATTGAGGAGGAATGTTTATTCCCTCCTTTTCTGTTTGACTAAAACTTTTAACCAAATACAGAGGAGAAAAAATTATGAGAACGAAGAGAATTTTGTCCGGGATAAGGACCACTGGCCCATTACACCTTGGCCACTATTTTGGAGCTTTGAGAAATTGGGTTGAATTACAAAATAGTGACGAGTATGAATGTTTTTTTCTACTCGCGGACATTCAAGCGCTGACCACACATTTTGACCGAGTTGCGGAAATGCAAACGTCGATGTGTGAAGTGGCATTGGATTTTTTGGCTGTTGGTCTTGATCCGGGAAAATCACATTTTGTACTCCAGTCGCAAGTCCCTGAATTGGCGGAACTGACAATGTATTTCAGTATGTTTACGACACTGAAATCATTGCAAAACAACCCGACAATAAAAGACGAACTTAAAAAACAAAAAGAAGTTTATTACGGGTTTGTCGGTTATCCTGTTTCGCAGGCGGCGGACATTTTACTTTTTACAACCACGCCACCGAGGTTAGGTGAAAAATTGCTGGTTCCAGTGGGACAAGATCAGGTGCCACATTTGGAATCAACGCGCTGTACAGCGCAAAAATTCAATAGTTTGTATGGAGAAACCTTTGTCATCCCCGACACCTTGATCGGTGAGATCCCACGATTACCCGGGCTTGATATGCAGAAAATGGGAAAGAGCGCGGATAATGCCATCTTTTTGAAAGATGATCCGGATTCAATTAGAAAAAAAGTCATGTCGGCTTTCACTGATCCGAAAAAAATAAGAGCTGATGATCCCGGTCATCCAGACGGTTGCGCCATCTTTCAATATTATACAGCATTGGCACCAGAGTTGATGCAGGATGTTGAAACAAAATGCATTGCTGGTGAATTAGGATGTGTGGCTGACAAAAAACGACTATCGGAAATTTTAATTGATTTTTTAAATCCAATCAGGGAACGACGACAGCACTTTGAAAAAAATCCAGACATTGTGAATCAGGCAATACGAAAAGGCACGGAACGCGCCAGAGAAATTGCCGCAATCACGATGAAAGCAGTGCGTTCTGCGATGAACATTGATTACCTAGACATCTTTAAAACCTAGAGGAGATGAAATCATGAGAGGATTACAAACAAGCAGAGTGGGCGGACTGCCCAGTTGGCCCAACGACGGTCTAAATAAAGAACAAATAATGAAAACCCTTAACCTCGCCCGGGATGAGAATTTGAATTATGACAATGAATTAACAGTCAGTTTTCCGGGGACAAAACCTTTGCCAATCTCGTTGGAAGCATTTCATATGTTCGCGGCCGAGCATGCAAATAATATTTGCACTCATACGAGCGGCGAAAGTGAAAAAGGTTTCAAGGGCACGCAGATTTTGGAAAAAATCGTGATTAAGATGATGGCTGAACTGGCCGGGGCCAGAGAAGATGAGGTTGACGGCTATATTTCATCCGGCGGCAATGAGTCAAATATCTGGTCAATGTTTTTAGGCCGCGAGTATTTAAACGACACGGCCGGAGCTGGTCCAATCGCTATTTTAACTTCACATCTTGCCCATTATTCAATCCGCAAAGCGGCAGTCATAAACGGATTAGCGCGCGATGAGTGGTTCACTTGCCAGCATTGTTCGGAAAGATTCAAGGAAGATGTGCGGCATACCTATGCGGCATCAAAAGATTATTCAGGGCTTCACCTTTTAGCAACCGACCGTGATGGTAAACTCAACGTTGAGCACCTTCGGAAAACGATATTGGCCGCCATAAAGTGCGGGATACGGAAATTTATCATAATTGCCAGTGAAGGTAACGTAATGACCGGCGCGATTGACGAAACCGCTGAAATCGGCGCAGTTATCAAATCGTGTCAAGCTGAATTTCCTGATATACATTTCTTTTTGCATGTTGACTCGGCTTTCGGCGGATTTGTTATTCCATTTCTGTATCCGGAAAAATTATTCGCTTTTAAAGTACCCCAGGTATGTTCATACAGCGTTGATCCGCATAAGACTGGTTTGACGCCGTATCCGGCAGGCACTCTTATCTATCGCCGAGATGAAAGAAACTTCAGAAAATATCTTGGTGTTCAGATGGGATATGTCCCAGGAGAGACAGATGGCACTTTGTGCGGCTCTCGGCCCGGAGCATCTGCCGCGGCTTGTTACGCGGCTATACAGTCCTTGGGATTGAACGGCTATCGCCAGATAGCAGAACAATGCTATGACAATACTCTGTATGCGACTGAACAAATCGGTAAACTTGGTTCACTGACAATGACTACACCGGAAATCAACCAATTTGCCATTTCGCACGCTGCCGACATCAACTTTCAATTCAGTAAAGAATTTGAAATGAAAATTAAACTTTCCGGACACAGGCTACCCATCAACATTTGCAGCCCGAGAGAGCACGTGAAGACATGGTATAAGATTATTTTTATGCCACATTTTACTAAAACGAAAGTTGACCAGTTTATCTCATTACTCAAACAGGAGCTGGCAACTGCAAAAAAAGGGAGGGGGTAGCAATGGACAGACTTGAAGAATTGAGACGAGCGCTTGAAGTAGTGGACAAGCAGACAGTAGCACTGGTGGCGCGAAGACTGGAACTGGCCAGGGAGGTCGGTGAATATAAAAAATTTAACAATTTGCCGATCTTTAATGGCGAAGTGGAAGAACACAAAATGCAGCTAGCCGACACTTTGGCTAAAAAACATAATCTTGATGCAAATTTTGTACGTTCTTTGCTGTATCTCATTATAAATGAGTCATGCAAAGAACAGGCTAAAATTCAAAATGGCTAATAAAAGCCAATGGGGAGTTCAGAAATGGGCTCCTCAATTTTTATTTATTTTTATTTTTATTTGACAGATTTATAATAATACCCTACAATATAATCACAATTTGACAATTATAAAATCTTTGACCCGAGAATAGTAATCCTGCAATAATATTTAGTACAAGAGAGGTAAAATATTTGGCTAATAACAGCCATTTGGTGTGAATTTTACCCTAAATTTGCGGAATGAATGGACTCGGCGAGATGCCTGCGGCTAAGTGTGGATAACTTCCATATTTTGTTAAAGGCCGGTTTCTTCCGTAACCATAAGATAAAGCGTGTTGGTTCCAAAGCGCTTGAAAGAGTTCGCCGAAAAGGCGAAAATCAAGGTGGCACCACGGGGTGTTTTTTTAATTTTTAAATCCCTCGTCCTTGAATATATACACGTTTTGTGTATCATATTTTTGGACGATTTTTTTATTTTATTTTTTAACGATTTAGTTTAAAAAACATGAAAAAAATTAACATTACACAACTTGGTACACTGGATTTAAATCTACCACTAATTGAATTAGGTGAGGGTAATCCAAAAATACTAATCATTAATAATCTTCATGGTAATGAAATTACTGGATTTTATGTATTACAAAGATTGGTAAGAATTTTACCGAAAGAAATAAAGTGCAAAATTACTATCATTAGTTCGGCTAATCCATTGGCCTTACTACAAAAAAATAGATACACGTTTATTGATCCTACGGATTTGAACAGAAACTATCCGCCCTTGGAAAAAGAAAGGGGAATTAACGTAACTATAAAAGAGAAACTAATAAATTTGGGATTAAAACACGACATAATTATGGATATCCATAATTTTATAAGACCATCTTTAAGCACTGGCGTTTTAATCAAACAAACTAACAGTAAAAAAGATGATTTGGCGTATAAATACCTCGCCACTTTAAATACGGATATAATTATAAAAATGGATAGTGATAATAATGAGGAGAAAAGGGTGAATGGATCACTCACCTCCTATTTAGCCTCAAAGGGCAAAATAGCACTTGGCATTGAATACCCTCCTATCAATTATGTCAATAACAGCACAATTGAGGAATATGCGGGGAATTTTAAAAATTTATTATTACTTATCCCTTCAATAAAAAATGACAAAGGCAATTACAAGAGAATACCAATTTTCAAAAGACAACAAATTATCAATCAAAAAACAGGGTTATTTATTCCTGTCAAAAAATTAAATGGGGATGTAAAAAAGGGAGATACTCTCGGATATATTATAGATGTTAATAATTTAAATAAAAACAAAATCGTTTCCACATATACAGGGAAATTGATTGAAATTGCAGACAATAATTTTTTCCTGTATGGTGATAAAATAGCCACAATTGGTAAAAAAATCTAAAACAAAAGGTGAGATTTAATACACAAAAAAAGGAGACTAAGCGATGGCCAGTCAAATTTTCGATTTAGCCTACCAATCAAATCACATTACCGATGACTCGTGGGGATTTATCCCAATTAAAACACCGTACCATTTTACGGCTGATGAATACCATCGAATTTTGCAAATCGGTTTACTGGTAAAGTCCATTTTTAAAAAAGCTCAAGTATTTATTAGTGAATCGTTGGAGTCCGGACACTCGGCGCTGTTTAATAGACTTGTTTTGGCCTCAATCGCCGAATATGATAGAACACTAGCAAAAGAAGTAATTATTAGAAGTAAGGAAATGTTGCCAATGAATTTTCGACCGGACATTTTAGGCGACTTCACTGTTTCTGAAATCCAAGCTCCTGGCAGTGGCTATCCGTTTCAATTTGCCCTTGAAATGTTCAGCGGAACAGAAGCCAAACGAACCAGCATTATCAGGACCTATAAAAAATGGTTGGGAAATAAGAGAGCGGTATGGTGGCTTTATAATGAATCACTGGAAAACAGTGTCCATTTTCTCGCCAGAGCATGTCAGGAGTGCGGAATCGATTTGCAAGTTAAGAAAAATTCAGAGTTCGACCCAGAAGATGATTTTGGTATTATCATCAAAAGACCACCACTACCTGAATTGCTCGCGAGTGATAAAGGAAGAATTCTGATCAGAAGATGGTTGGATGGCGAGATTGAAATGGATCCACCGCCTCACATTATCCCCGAAGTCAAATATGTATTGTTTATGTTGTTCCATCCAGAAACGTGTCATCTTTTTACGGATGAGGAAAGATCAATTTGTCATCCGACATTTCTTATTACGAATTACGAGCAAAAAGTCGAATTCAGCAATAACGGATTTTACCCAACGGGCTCAATCGAGGAACTTGCTGACTTAAATAATAAACAGGCAAATGTGGTTATTAAATATGGTGGCGCTAAAAAATGGGCGAGATTCGGCGGTCACGAGGTTTACAATCTGACACAAATGAACCACAAAGAAAGGGGGGACTTAATTGTCAGAGCCGTTGATGATTTCGAAATCAACGGTGAGGGTTGGATTATTCAACCTTTTATTAAGAAAAAGATCGTCTTCCCTATAGACGCCCAAAAAGAACGATACGTCTTATTTAGACCTTGTTACCATATTAATCCTCAAGAAGAGATTGAATACGTAGGAACCGTAATGGGACTACGAGGCGAATGGAAAGTCCACGGCAGTTCGGATTGTAGCTTCGGCGTTTGCATACCGTCAAAAAAATAGAGAGGGCCAAACGAATAAAAAAAGCATGATGCTATAAATTAATGTGTCATGCTTTTTACTTTTTTAATCAGATTATTTTTGTCAAGTTTTTACCTGTTTAAAACCCAAAAAACAGCCATTAAATATGCTGTTTCGCGGTTTCTTTGTTTTTATATTTTGCTCTAAAATCACCCCTTCTTCCTTTAATATAAAGGGACTTAAATTACCCTTGCTTAAACTGGCAATTTCAGGGCAAAGCATAAAATATCTTTTAATTCTGTGATGGGGTTAATATAGCAGGAAATGGGGAAATGGGCAAGGTTTAAAAAAATTTTTTACTTTTGACCGGAATGGGTTATAATAAGCTATATGTATAAATTCAACATTTCCAAAACCAAAAATTTATTCGCCTGCTGTTTGGCGTTGCTGGATAATGACGCGCCCAATATCAAACAAAGCTGGCGCAAACAACTCAACCGGCTGACCCGAGAAGATTGGGCATCGGTAAAATGGCTGAAAAACAACCTGCAACAAGAGTTAGCGCATCCTGATCTGATTTTTACTGCAAGAAACGACCGAGAGGTTTGGGGGATAATGAACAAAATAAGCCGCCGTGGAGAGTTGGAAAAATTCAGGCAATCCTCTTTAAAAATTTCTAAAAAACTTGACGGCATTTGGTATGATATAAAAGATAGTTTAGGAAATACAAAAAAATATTTAAACAAAAATGAAACAATAATGAATCAAACCGCCCAGAGCATAAGCAATCTGACCGCAACTGATAATGACAAAATAAAAAATACGCCGGTGCATTTAATGTTAAATTTCCATGATCTGAATAATTGGGCCGGCTGGTTTTCTTATACTCCCAAAAATCAATCTATTGTCCTGGAAGCTGCTCTAAAAACCAGCGCAAAAAATCTCTTCCCGCTGGCCATCTTTTGCCATGAGATTTTTCATTTAGAAATACGCCGTAATCACGGCCTATACCAGCTCATTAAAAAAACCGCCGGAGAAAACAGTAACTTAATCAAGGAAGTCGGTTACAAAAACGGAAATCCGAGTATGATTTTGGAGGAATTAATCGTCAGCAGTTTCATACCAGAGGGTTATCTAGGACAAAAGTATTACTCTCTCTCGCTTAAAAAAATCAGTGGGGATATTAAACCATCTAAAGATTTATTGCAATTCTCCAAAACCAGAAAGCAATGCGCTTATATAATGCGCGATATAGCACGAAAATACACTATCAATAAGAGACCGATAGATAAAAATTATATTGATGAGCTAATCGGCAGGATAAGAGAAAAAATAAACAAGGGATGAACTCATATTCATCCCTTGACTGGGACCGTCTACTTACGGTTTGCCCAATGGCCCTTGTCCCATGGTCCGGCAACGATCTTACGCTGGCTATTCAATACAGCCTTCGCCAAAACCTTAGGGACTTGTTTTTGCGCCATTTTTCCTCCTTTCTCCCCCTTTTTCAAAGCAAATCATATTCCAATAATTTAGACCTCACGGTGGTATAATAACGTTTTAAATCACCACATGAGGAGTTGCCGCCCCTAAGTAGATCTGGTAAATAATCCTGCAGGCAACCACTTTTACAGATTTTAAAATATTCGCAAGCGCCGCAAAATTTTTTGTGTATATTAATCATTCTAATCAACTTTAATAGATTGGCGCTTTTACGGATGTCTTTGACTGGCTGATTCACCCTGCCAAAGTAAAATTCCCGCGTCTTTGGTAAAGCATCACAAGAATAAATTGATCCATCGCTGTACACTGTAGCGAATATATCGCAACGACCCATATAAACGCATTCTCTAAATTCACCGCCCAACATTAGATCTATAATGCTTTTTAAATCCCTGATTTCTATATCCACATCATCAATTTCTATCCACCTATTTAAAACCGATAATAAAAATTCTAGATATGCCTGCTGACTGATGGAGTGAGGATATGGATTACCATGAGAATCCTGCCCTTTGACTCTTAGGAATTTCAAACTTTTAATATCGTTTTTAATAAAAAATTCTAAAATCTCCATTGGATGTTTATAATTGATGTCACTCACACAGCAACTAACGCCATTAAACACACTCGCCTCCTTTAAAATGGATATCCCTCTCATGGTGGCTGTAAAACTTTTTTGGCTATTCTTGTAGCAACGCACTAAATTATGATACTCGGCCGGCCCGTCTAAACTTACGCCGGCCACAAATTTGTTCTCTGCAAAAAATCTTGCCCAATTTCTATTAACTAAAGTGGCATTTGTCTGGACAAAATTTGCGATATTTTTACCCCTGTCTAACCACTTCTGCTGATATTCCACTACTTGCCGATAAAAACTTATACCTGCCAACAGCGGTTCTCCCCCATGCCAGATAAACTCAATGTCTTGCTGGCCAGAACAGAAAAAATCAATAAGCAATTTCAACGTGGCGAAATTCATTTTAGAACAACCCTCGTCTGCTCTTGCGCAATTTGAATACCTCCACATGTAACAATATTGACATCTTAAATTACACTTGCCATCAACCGGTTTTACAATGGCAACACTAAGCGACTTTGGCATTTTAACCGCCTCCTTCCTCTATTTTTTTAATTTCTGTTTAATTTTTCTATCACTTT